>NZ_JAJQJF010000018.1:0-115040 GCF_021213615.1 Cupriavidus sp. UGS-1
CTCAGCAGCGGCGGCGCCAGCGTGCACCAGGCCAGGTCGCGCACGCGCGCCGACGTGGCGGCGCGCCACAGCGGCTCGGCCGTGGTCGCGCCGGCGCCGGCCAGTTCAGTGACCGGCTCCCGCATCGCCGCCGCCGGCAGTGCCGGCCCGTTGTGACTCGACCCGATTGGGGTCGAGCAGCCCGGAGTCGAGCAGATCGGCCGGCGCCGCCGGATCGTTCTGCCGGTAGACATCGCGCGCCAGGCACAGGTCTTCCCAGGCGCGCGCCTTGTCGGGCAGCGTGCGCAGCAGGTAGGCCGGATGGTAGGTCACCACCACGGGGATGCCCTCGTAGCGGTGCACCGTGCCGCGCAGCTTGCTGATCGGCGTGGTGGTGCGCAGCAGCGTCTGCGCGGCAAAGCGGCCCAGCACGACGATCAGGCGCGGACGCACCAGCGCGATCTGCCGGCGCAGGAAAGGCTCGCATTGCTCGACCTCGGCCGGCTCGGGATTGCGGTTGCCCGGCGGCCGGCACTTCAGCACGTTGGCGATGAACACGTTGCGCCCGCGCGCCAGTTGCAGCGACGCCAGCATGTTGTCGAGCAGCTTGCCGGCCTGACCGACGAAGGGCTCGCCCTGCCGGTCCTCGTTCTCGCCCGGGGCCTCGCCGACCAGCATCCAGTCGGCCTCGCGATCGCCGACGCCGAACACCGTGCGGGTCCGCGTGCCGCACAGCTGGCAGGCGGTGCAGCCGGCCACGCGCGCTTCCAGCGCCTGCCAGTCGAGCGTGGCGAGGTCGTCCGCCGGCTGCGCGACCGATTCGCCGAGCGGCAGCCGCAAGCCGTCGTCGGCAACGATCGGAATGACCGGCTGGCGTGGCGTCGGCGCGGGGGCGGTCGTCGCGCGGGCAGCGTCGAGACGCGGCGCCTGATGGTCCGGCGCCTGATGGTCCGGCGCTGGATGGTCCGGCGCATGATGGTCCGGCGCTGGATGGCTCGGTCCTTCGAAGCCTGGCGCTTGCCGGTCCGGCAGCCCCGTTGCCGCCGCGGCCTCGGGCTCCGCCTGCACCGCCGCGGCATGGCGCGGCACCCATTCGGTGCCGATGCCGAGCGCCTCCAGGAATAACGCGCGCCGGTTCATGCCGATGCCTCCCGCGCGCCGTCCTGTGCGCCGTCCCGGGCCGTGTCCCACCGGCGCCGCAGCACCAAAGCGTCCTCGCGCCCGTCGGCGGCCGGGTAATAGCCCTTGCGCCGGCCGATCGTCTCGAAACCGGCGGCCTCGTACAGCGCCAGCGCGGCGGTATTCGACGGCCTGACTTCGAGCAGCACATTGGGCAGCCGATGCTGATGCGCGGTGGCCAGCGCCACGGCCAGCAGCAGCTTGCCGAGGCCTTGGCGATGGCGCGCCGGCTCGATCGTGATATTGAGCAGATGCATCTCGTCGACGACCGGCATCAGCACCGCGTAGCCGGCCAGCTGCCCGGCGGGGTCGCGCAGTGTCAGGCCGATATGGCCGGCCTTGACCGAGTTCTCGAAATTGCCGCGGGTCCACGGATGGCTGTAGGCGCGCTGCTCGATATCGACCACCGCGTCGAGGTCGCGCGCGCTCATGCGAGCCAGCGCCCAGCCGCTCGGCAGCGCCGGCATGGCGGGCACCGCGGGCCAGGCGGCGGCGCGGGGGCGGCTGTCGCCGAGCGCGGCGCTCATTGCCGTTCTCCGGCGGCGGCCAGCGACGCGCGGCCCGCCGCCGCGGCCTGGCGCTCGGCGACGGTCTGCGCCACCTTGTCGCGCAGATACAGCGGCGCGGCATCGGCCGCGGCCACGGTCTCGCCGCGCGCCAGCGCGCGCTGCGCCAGCGCCACGACGGCGGCCGCATGCGGCATCGCGCCGGGGATCATGCGCGCGGCCTGCGCGGCGGCGTGCAATCGTTCGCCATAGACCGTGGCGCCGTTGCCCGCCAGCCAGAACGTTGCGGCCGGCGCCTGCACCGCCTCGGGCGCGATCACGCGCATCGGACCGGCTTCCTGCCATTCGCCGCGGGCCGCGTCCCAGTCGAACAGCCCGGTGTAGACCTCGTCCATGCGCGCGTCGAGCGCGACCAGCACCGGCATGCCGGCAGGCAGCGCCACGGCCGCGGTGTCGCCCTCCAGCGCGGCCCCGGGGACTCCGCGCACGCGTTCGGCGCAGGCCATCAGCGTATTGATCGGAACGACCGGCAGATCGGCGCCGAAGGCCAAGCCTTGCGCGATGCCGCAGGCGGTGCGCAGGCCGGTGAACGAGCCCGGGCCGGCGCCGAAGGCGATCGCGGCGCAATCGGCCAGCCGGATGCCGGCCTCGGCCAGCAGTTCGCCCGCGGCGGGCAGGACCCGGCCCGACGAGCGCGGACCGGTCTGTTCGTGGCGGGCCAGGCAGCGCAGCCCATCGGACGGCGAGGCGTGGCCGAGCGCGACCGAACACCACTCGGTGGAGGTTTCAACGGCAAGAATCCATGACATGCCGCGATTGTATCCGCTGGCCGCCGAACCGAAGCCGCCCTCGGTTTTTTCCGGGCGGGTTTGGCGGCCTGCGGGGCTATCATCGCGGGTCCATCCCCCTCACCGTCCCGGAGTCCCCATGAGCGAGCTGCAACAGCGCTTCGAGCAAGCGCAGAACGACGTCAAGCAACTGTCCGAACGCCCCAGCAACATGACGCTGTTGCGGCTGTACGCGCTGTTCAAGCAAGGCAGCGAGGGCGATGTCCATGGCGACAAGCCGGGCATGACGGACTTCGTCGGCCGCTACAAGTTCGAGGCGTGGGAAACGCTGAAGGGCACCAGCCAGGAAGAGGCGATGCAGAAGTACATCGAGCTGGTCGAGGAGCTGAAGTCGGGCGCGGCGAGCTGAGCCTGACCGCGTAGCGCTCTCGCTGTCGTCCCCGCGCAGGCGGGGACCCAGCGGCTCCCCCGCGAGACGGCAAGACGCTGGCCCCCCGCTTTCGCGGGGGCGACAGCAAAAGGCACTACTGCCCCACCCGTTCCGGCTGCTGCCGCGGCCGGATCCGCCAGGCGGCCAGGATCGCGGTCGCGATCACCAGCCCCACCGCCAGGAAGGTCTCGTCGAACGCGCGGATGCGCGCCGCGGCATCGGCCCCGGCCTGATTGCCGGCCAGCAGCGCGCCGTGCGACTCGAGCCGCCATTGCAGGCCGACCCCGGCCAGGCTGACGCCGATGGCGCCACCCAGCTGCCGCACGAAGTTGATCACGCTCGAACCCTGCGCGATCAGCGAGAAATCGACGCCCCGCATCGCCCCCAGCGACAGCGACGGCAGGATGCAACCGAGGCCGATGCGGCCGAGCACCGCCAGCGCGATCAGCACCACGTAGGGCGTCGTCAGCGAGCCCAGCGCCATCAGCAGGAAGGACGCCGCCAGCAGCGCGAGCCCTACCGACACCTGGATATGCGGCGGCACGCGGCTGGTCAGGCGGCCCGCCAGCGCGATGGTCACGGCCAGCGCGATGCCGGCCGGCAGCAGCACGAAGCCCGCCTGCGACGGCGAGTACTGCAGCGCCATCTGCATGTAGACCGGTAGCAGATAGGTCGAGCCGAACAGCCCGGCGCCATAGATGAAGGCCACCACCGCGCCGGCCGAGAACTGCCGATAGCTGTACAGCCGCATGTTCATCAGCGGATCGGAAGCACGCAGCTGCCACAGCACGAACAGCACCAGCAGCAGCACGCCCAGGCCCGACAGCAGCAGGCCGGTAATGGTGTCCTCGCGCAGCTCGACCAGGCCGTTCAGCAGCATCACCGTGGCGACCCCCGCCAGCGCCAGCCCCTGCCAGTCGAGCGGCTTGCGCTCGCCCATCATCGCCGAATCGATCGCCATGAAGCGGCGCGCCATCAGCCCGGCGACGATCGTCAGCGGCACCACCACGAAGAAGATCGAGCGCCAGCCGAACGATTCGACCAGGAAGCCGCCCAGGCTCGGCCCCAGCGCCGGCGCCAGCACCACGCCGAAGCCGAACATGCCCATCGCCCTGCCCTGCTCGCGCTCCTCGAACACGCGCAGGATCAGGATATTGGGCAGCGGCTGCATGATGCCCGCGGCGATGCCTTCGGCCACGCGCATCGCGATCATCACGCCATAGCTGGGCGAGAAGCCGCCGACCATGCCGCCGACGCCGAGCAGCACCGCGGCGCCGAGAAAGGTACGGCGCAGCCCGTAGCGGTTCAGCAGCCAGGGGGTCAGCAGCATCGCCAGCGTCATCGCAATCATGAAGCTGGCCGCGACCCATTGCGCGCGTTCCTGCCCCAGCCCGAAATGCCGGCTCAGGTCCGGCACCGCGACATTGACGATGGTCGACGACACGATCGACGACATCGTGCCGATCATCAGCGTGACCAGCACCAGCCAGCGCAGCTTGTCGCCATAGCGCTCGCGCAGGTACGCGCGCGTCGGCGCGCGGCGCGCGCGATCGCCGCCGCCACGCGGCGGCAGGGAATCCTCGCTCACCCGAGCCTGCCGGTGCTGGCCAGTTCGCGGATTTTGCGGACCGTATCGAGATCGGCCTCGTGATAGGCCGACTTGACGATCTCGGCGTAACGGTCGTCGCCGCTGGCGTCGACCGCCGGCATCGTGGTCTCGTAGGTGAAGCGCAGCAGCAGCGCGCCCGGTCCGGGCGTCTCGATCGTCATCGTCAGCGTGCCGCCGGCGTGGTCGGCGGTGGCGGCGGTCTCGTAGCGGACCGAGCGGCGCGCCTCGAACACGACCCGGTCGCGCACCTCGGCCTTGCCGAAATGCAGCACGCGTTCGATCCAGTCGTCGCCGCGGCCGGTGATGTCGGCACGGTCCAGGCCCAGCACGAACAGCTCCGGCGACTGACCGCGCAGTACCAGCCCCTGCCAGACCTGGTCCGCCGTCAGCGGGTCCAGCGCCGGCATGTTGGGGTCATTGATCTCTACCAGATGCTCGAAGCGCAACTTGATTCTCCCTCTTGCTCAAGCCGCCATTATGAAGGCCTCGCGCCGGCGCCGCATTCCGCAAAGCAAAAAGCCCGCGGATGCGGGCTTGTGAGTCGGTTCGTCGTCCCCGCGCATGCGGGGACCCAGTGTCCTTATCAGTCGCTGGACCCCCGCTTTCGCGGGGGCGACGATCGGGCTCAGATCTCCTCGTACAGCGGCAGCGTCAGGAATTCGGCGAACGATTCCGACGTCGACATCTGTTCGAAGATCTCGGCGGCGCGGTCGTAAGTCTTCGTGTCGCCACCGACCACTTCCTTGACCTTGGCCAGCTCTTCCGGGATCAGCGCGCGCACCATCTCGGCGGTCACCTTGCGGCCGTCTTCCAGCACGCCCTTCGGCGAGCGGATCCACTGCCAGACCTGCGAGCGCGAGATCTCGGCGGTGGCGGCGTCTTCCATCAGGTTGTGGATCGGCACGCAGCCGTTGCCGGCCAGCCAGGCGCCCAGGTAATGGATGCCCACGTTGATGTTCATGCGCAGGCCGCCTTCGGTGATCGGCGTCTCCGGCTGGAAGTTCAGCAGGTCGGCGCCGGTCACGTTGACGTCCGGGCGCTGCTTCTCGAACTGGTTCGGCTTGTCGCCCAGCACCGCGACGAATTCCTTCATCGCCGGCTCGACCAGGCCCGGGTGGGCCACCCAGCCGCCGTCATAGCCGTCGGTCGCGTCGCGGCGCTTGTCGCCGATGATGCCCTGCATCGCGATCTCGTTCTTCTCCGGATCGTTCTTGATCGGGATCAGCGCGCTCATGCCGCCGATCGCGGGCGCGCCGCGCTTGTGGCAGGTCTTGAGCAGCAGCAGCGCGTAGGCGCGCATGAACGGCGCGGTCATCGTGACCTTGGCGCGGTCGGCCAGGCAGAAGTTCTTGTCGGTCTTGAACTTCTTGATGCACGAGAAGATGTAGTCCCAGCGGCCGGCGTTCAGGCCCGCGCTGTGCTCGCGCAGTTCGTACAGGATTTCTTCCATCTCGAAGGCGGCCAGGATCGTCTCGATCAGCACGGTCGCCTTGATGGTGCCCTGCGGCAGGCCGATCTCGTTCTGCGCCATCACGAAGATGTCGTTCCACAGGCGCGCTTCCAGATGGCTTTCCATCTTCGGCAGATAGAAGAACGGACCGGCGCCCCGCGCGATCTGCTCCTTGGCGTTATGGAACAGGAACAGCGCGAAGTCCCAGATGCCGCCCGACACGCGCTGGCCGTCGATGGTCACGTGCTTCTCGTCCAGATGCCAGCCGCGCGGACGCACCTGCAGCGTGGCGATCTTGTCGTTCAGCTTGTAGACCTTGCCCTTGGCCTCGAGCGTCAGCGTGCGGCGCACGGCGGCCTTCAGGTTCACCTGGCCCTGCAGCTGGTTGTGCCAGTTCGGCGTGTTCGAATCCTCGAAGTCGGTCATGTAGCTGTCCGCGCCCGAGTTGAACGCGTTGATGACCATCTTGGCTTCGACCGGGCCGGTGATTTCGACGCGGCGGCATTCCAGCGCCTTCGGAATCGGCGCGATCTTCCAGTCGCCTTCGCGGACGGACTTGGTCTCCGGCAGGAAGTCGGGGCGCTCGCCCGCGTCCAGCCGCTTGGCGCGTTCGACGCGCGCCGCCAGCAGCTGCTGGCGGCGCGGCTCGAAGGCGCGGTGCAGCTTGTCCACCAGGGCCAGCGCTTCCGGCGTGAGGATATCTTCGTAGGCCGGCAGGATTTCGCCGGTAATCTTCATGCCCGCAGGCAACGTGATGGCCATCAATGTTCTCCTGTGATCGATGGGGGTTGTGCCATGCCTGCCCTCGTCATCCATGCGCGACGGCAATGCCGCGTGCGCGCACGAAATCGAGCAGGTCGTTCATGTCGTGCCCGGTTCCGGTCGGCTCGGCGTCGAGCCGCTCCGCCGGGTGGCCGGCACGATTGATCCAGAACGTGGTGTAGCCGAACCAGGTCGCGCCGCACGCGTCCCAGCCGTTGGACGAGACGAACAGCATCTCGTGCGCCGGCACGCCGAAGGCCGCGGGACCGAGCGCGTAGGCGGCCGGTGCGGTCTTGTACTGGCGCACCGCGTCGACCGACAGCACATGGTCGAACAGGCCCTGCATGCCGGCGCTCTTGACCGAGATGTCGAGCATTTCCGGATTGCCGTTGGACAGGATGCCCAGCGGCAGGCCGGCCGCGCGCAGGCGGCGCAGCGCGCCGAGGTTTTCCGGAAAGGCCGACAGGCAGGCGTATTCCTTCAGCAACTGCGCCTCGGCCGCGGCATTGAGCCGCAGATCGAGCCGCTGCGCCGCATAGCGCAGCGCATCGACGGTGATCGCCCAGAACGGCTTGTACCAGGCACCGTCCGGCGCGGCCATCGTGCGGATCCGCGTGTAGTCGATCTGGCGGTCGCGCCACAGCAACGCCAGCGCCTCGCCCTTGCCGGGAAACAGCTGCTCCGCGCGCGCCGTGACGGAGTACACGTCGAACAGCGTGCCATAGGCATCGAAGACGACGGCGCGGATCGGGTTCATAGCAGCAAGGACCAGGGGTTGGCGGCCGCGGCGCGGGGCCGGCGTACCACGAATTCCGAGCATTGTAGGCAGGCGCTGCAGCGCGGCATAGCCGACCCGGGTCACTTGATCTTTTACTTTTGCACTACTAATCTTGGCGAACCGCTGGAAGATCCGAAACCAATATCGGCTCCGGCCCTCCCATTCGCTGGCCGGCACGTATCGCCAAGATCGCTTTGTGTCGCGCCGGCCGCAAAACGTCGGGGACACGTGGATCACTTCAAGCAACTCGCGACCTTCGTCTCGGTCGCCTCGCGCGGCAGCCTGTCGGCGGCCGCTACCGCCGAGGGCGTCGCGCCGGCCATCATCGGCCGCCGCATCGACGCGCTGGAGGAACGGCTGGGCGTCAAGCTGCTGGTGCGCACCACCCGCAAGATCACGCTGACCTTCGAGGGCTCCGCATTCCTGGAAGACTGCCAGCGCATCCTCAACGATCTGCAGAACGCCGAGGCCAGCGTCTCGGCGGGCGGCGTCAAGGCCAGCGGCCATCTGCGCGTGACGGCACCGGCCGGCTTCGGCCGCAAGCACGTCGCGCCGGTGGTGCCGCTGTTCATCGAATCGCATCCGGACGTGACCATCACGCTGGACCTGTCGGACCGCGTGGTCGACCTGGTCAACGAGGGCTTCGATTGCGCGATCCGCCTCGGCGATCTGCCCGATTCGAGCCTGGTGTCGATCCGGCTGGCGGAGAACCGCCGCGTGGTGGTGGCCGCGCCCTCGTATCTGGCGCGGCGCGGTACGCCGCAGCTGCCCGAAGAGCTCAGCGCGCACAACTGCCTGGCCTTCGGCGCCAGCGCAAACGTGCAGCGCGGCTGGGTGTTCCAGCAGGACGGGCGCCCGGTCACGGTCAAGGTCGGCGGCAATATGGAATGCACGGACGGCGCGGTGCTGCATGCCTGGTGCCTGCAGGGCCATGGGCTGGCGTGGCGCTCGTGGTGGGAGGTCGGCCACGAGATCGCGACCGGACGGCTGGTCACGGTGCTCGACGAATTCCAGGCCCCGCCAATCGGCATCCACGCGGTGTTTCCGCAGCGCAAGCATCTGCCGCTGCGGGTGCGGCTGTTTATCGATCATCTGAAGAACACCTACGGCAACCCGGCCTACTGGCGCCGCGGCGAGCAGGTGGTGCTGCCCGCGAGCGACGAACCGGTCGGTGCCTGAGCCGGCACGACGACCGGGCAAGGGTTCGCCCGCGATGCATTAGCCGCCACACTGGCTACAATGAAGTCAAGGCGGACCGACCTGGTTCGCCCGGTTCCGGTGCCCTCGGGCATGCCTTTGGACTCATCGCAAGGAGATCGGCCATGTTCAAGCACATCCTGCTCCCGACTGACGGTTCGGAGCTGTCCAAGAAAGCGATCGATGGCGGCATCGAGCTGGCCAAGGCCATCGGCGCCCGGGTCACTGCCTATGTCTGTCTCGAGGAATATCCGTACACGCCGTTCAGCGAAATCGTGGTCGAGGCCCCGCAGGCCTTCAAGGACCGCATCGAGGCGCAGGCGCGCATCTACCTGAAGGAGGTCGAGACCGCCGCCACCGCGGCCGGTGTGCCTTGCGACACCGATATGTCGACCTTCGCGGTGCCCTATCTGGGCATCATCGACGCGGCCGAACGGCATGGCTGCGACGTGATCTTCATGGCCTCGCACGGCCGCCGCGGCCTGTCCGGCCTGCTGCTCGGCAGCGAGACGCAGAAGGTGCTGACGCATACCGATATTCCGGTGATCGTCTACCGGTGAGGTAGCGCCCGCTGTATGTGTTCTCCCTCTCCCCCTCATGGGGGAGAGGGTTGGGGAGAGGGGGTGGTTGCAAACCACACAGGCATGCGCACCGCCGGCTGCCCTCTCCCCTAACCCCTCTCCCGCAAGCGGGAGAGGGGAATCAGCACGCGGGAGTCTTACGACCTCAAGCCACCTTCTTGTCGAAGAACTGCTCGTCCTCGGTCGAGCCCTTCAGCGCGGTGGTCGACGACTGGCCGCCTTCGATGGTCTGCGTGACCGCGTCGAAGTAGCCGGTGCCGACTTCGCGCTGGTGCTTGACCGCGGTGAAGCCCTTCTCGGCCGCCTTGAACTCCGCTTCCTGCAGCTCGACGAACGCGCTCATCTGGTTGCGCGCATAGCCGTAGGCCAGGTTGAACATCGAGTAGTTCAGCGAGTGGAAGCCGGCCAGCGTGATGAACTGGAACTTGTAGCCCATCGCGCCCAGCTCCTTCTGGAACTTGGCGATGGTGGCGTCGTCCAGGTTCTTCTTCCAGTTGAACGACGGCGAGCAGTTGTAGGCCAGCAGCTTGCCCGGGAACTTGGCGTGCACCGCCTCGGCGAACTTCTTGGCGAACTCCAGATCCGGCTTGCCGGTTTCGCACCAGACCAGGTCGGCCACTTCGGCATAGGCCAGCGCGCGCGCGATCGACTGCTCGATGCCGGGCCGGGTGCGGTAGAAGCCTTCGACGGTGCGCTCGCCGGTGCAGAACGGCTTGTCGCGATCGTCGATGTCCGAGGTCAGCAGATCGGCCGCTTCCGCATCGGTACGGGCGATCACCAGCGTGGGCACGCCCATCACGTCGGCGGCCAGGCGCGCCGCGGTCAGCTTGGCAACCGCCTCGCGGGTCGGCACCAGCACCTTGCCGCCCATGTGGCCGCACTTCTTGACCGAGGCCAGCTGGTCTTCGAAGTGCACGCCGGCGGCGCCCGCTTCGATCATCGCCTTCATCAGCTCGAACGCGTTCAGCACGCCGCCGAAGCCGGCCTCCGCGTCCGCCACGATCGGCGCGAAGAAATCGACATCACCCTTGCCCTCGCTCCACTGGATCTGGTCGGCGCGCTGGAAGGTGTTGTTGATGCGCTTGACCACCTGCGGCACCGAATTGGCCGGATACAGCGACTGGTCCGGATACATCTCGCCGGCCAGGTTGGCGTCGCCGGCGACCTGCCAGCCCGACAGATAGATCGCCTTCAGGCCGGCCTTGACCTGCTGCATCGCCTGGTTGCCGGTCAGCGCGCCCAGCGTGTTGACGAACGGCTCGGTATTGAGCAGGTGCCACAGCTTCTCGGCACCGCGGCGGGCCAGCGTGTGCTCGATCTGCACCGAGCCGCGCAGCCGCACCACGTCCTCGGCCGTGAAGTTGCGGCGGATACCCTTCCAGCGCGGGTTGGTTTCCCAGTCTTGCTTGAGCTTTTGTGCTTCGATTTCGCGGGACATGTCACTCTCCTGTTGATGGGGTTCGGCGAATCTTTGCGACGCGACCGGACGGGGAGCCGGTCTGCCGACCTGGGCGACGGATGCCGGTTTCAGCGTTCCGGCGGCGCCGCAAGTCATATGTCTTATATAAGAGTGTAGAGAAGCGTCCCGCGACGCAACAAGGCTCGATGCGGTCCTCACCGCAGATTTTTTCTCCTTATATTTCAGTAGGTTACCTAAAACATTTCACGATGCGGCACGTTCTTTCCCATCATGAGAAACGACCGTTGTGCCACGCACGCATGTATTTTTGCGGACCAAAACGTCTTTCCGCATCGTGAAATTGTGTGCAAGTGCTGTCGGCCGGTTCAGGCCGCCTTGCCCGCCTTGCCCAACTCCACGTCGGACACCAGCACACCGTCCTCGTCGACGTAGATCCAGTTGCCCGGGCGTACCACCGCCCCCGGCATCTGCAGCGCGACGTCGCGCTGGCCGCTGTTGCGCTTCTCGCTCTTGCGCGGATGCACACCGAGCGCGCGGATGCCGATCTCGCAATCGTTGAGCTCGACGGTGTCGCGTACATAGCCGTTCAGCACGATGCCGGCCCAGCCGTTCTTCTGGCCAAGCTGGCCCAGATTGCCGCCGACCAGCGCGCAGCGCGCGGAGCCGCCGGCGTCGACCACCAGCACCCTGCCCTGCCCCGGCGACTCGAGCGCCTCGCGCACCAGCGAGTTGTCCTCGAACACCTTCAGCGTCATGGCGGGACCGGCAAAGCGCGCGCGCCTGCCGAAGGCCTGCCAGCCCGGCGTCAGCACGCGCAGCGAGCCGTCGGCCAGGCGTGCCTCGTGATCGTCGCAAAGGTCGGTGGTGGCGAAATCCATGGCAATTCACTCCTCGATAGACAGGGGAAACGAAGGGGAAAAAGCGAAGGCGGGCGCGACGCCCGAATGCGCGCGTTGGTGCGGCGCAACCGGAGCATCATAGTGGAAAACCGCTTAGGGAAAAGGCGCAGGGCGCGCGGCCCGGCGCCTTACATCTGCTTGAACAGATAGGCGTACTGGCGCGCCACCGGCAGCGTCTCGGGACGGTTGCGCAGCTTCAGCGCGAGCCGCCCCAGCGACTGATTGACCGCGGCGGAGACGCAATCGATGTTGACCACCGTGCCGCGATGGATCTGCCAGAAGCGGTCCGGATCGAGCTGCTGGGTCAGCTCGCGCAGGCTGGTGCGGATCAGCGCCTCGCCGCTGTTCGATACCACGTTGACGTACTTGTCGGTGGCCTCGAGGTAGATCACCTCGTCGACCGGGATGATCCGCACTTCCTGGCCGACCAGCGCCTTGATGAAGCGCAGATAGGGACCGCCGGTGCGCGCGATGGTGTCGCGGTCCAGCGCCTCCAGCCGGTTCAGCAACTGCTCCAGCCGTTCGCCTTCGAGCGCGCCCGCCGAGGCGTTGCCGTCCATCGTCTGCGGCGGCATCGCCAGCCGCGTCTTCAGCCGGTTGACGGTCGCCTCCAGCCGCTCGCGCTGGATCGGCTTGAGCACGTAGTCGACCGCGGCGCTTTCGAAGGCTTCCAGCGCGAACTGGTCGTAGGCGGTGACGAAGACCACCAGCGGCGCGCCGGGCTTGCCCAGCAGGTCGCGCGCGACCTCCATGCCGGTGATGCCGGGCATCCGGATATCGAGAAAGGCGACGCGCGGCGCGTGCTGGCGCACCGCCTCGAGCGCCGATACCCCGTCATGCACCGTCGCGACGATCTGCGCCTCGGGCCACAGGCTGGACAGTTCGGCGTGCAGCACGCGGGCGAGCAGCGGTTCGTCGTCGGCAATCAGCAGGGTCGGCGTCATCGTGGCATCGGTGGCAGTCGATCGTGGATCATCGACGGTACGCGAAGGAAATCGGCGACCGTCAGCGCTAGCGGGTCGGGCGGCGGCAACACGGTCCGCAGCCCGCGAATTCGGTTCAGGATCGCGGGACGACCGAAGCGGCCGAGCCGGCCGGAATCGGCGGCACCGGTACCGCCGGCGCGGCACCGCCCTGCGCTGCCCCGCAACTGGTGGCAGGCGCGGGGACGCCCGGTGCACCCTGGGCGGCCGGCTTGCGCGTCACGGGCACGGTCAGCCGCACCACCACGCCGCTGGGCACGTTCTCCTCGATCTGCATCGTGGCCGCCGCGCCGAAGATGCGCGCCAGGCGTTCGCGCACATGGGTCAGTCCCAGGCCCGAGCCCTTGGCCGGGGCCTGCGCGAAGCCGACGCCGGTATCGGCGATCGACACCTGCACGGCATTTTCGCCCTGGGCGCGCGCCGACACGGTGATGCGCCCGCCCGCCATGCACGGTTCGATGCCGTGCGTGACGGCGTTCTCGACCAGCGGCTGGATCAGCATCGGCGGAATCTCGACCTCGGCCAGATCGTCCGGCAGATCGAACCGATAGGACAGCCGCTGGCCGAAGCGCAGCCCCTGGATATCGAGATAGCTGCGCAGCAGCGCAAACTCCTGCTGCAGCGTGCATTGCTCGGCGCGGGTATGGGCCAGCGAGCGCCGCAGGAAGCCGATCAGCCCCTGCAGCAGCTTGCGCGCGGCGCGCGGATCGGTGGCGATCAGGCCGTCCAGATGGGCCAGCGAGTTGAACAGGAAGTGCGGTTCGATCTGCGCCTGCAGCGCCATCAGCTGCGCGCGCACCAGCTGCTTCTCGGCCTCCTCGCGCTGCAGCGCGTCGAGCGCGGCCTGGCGCTGCAGGAAGGCCAGCCGTTCGCGCGACCAGTAGAAGTAGATCATGCTGGTGGCCGCCAGCATCCCGACCACCAGGCACATCCGCAGCATGTCGTTGGCCTCTTCCATCGACTTGGGCGGCAGGTCCATCACCATCCGCGTCGCCCAGCTGCCGAACAGCACGCCGAGCGGCACCGCCGCGATCGCCAGCAGGATGAAGGGCCAGCCGGCCGGGCGCTCGTTGCGCCAGATCACCACGCGCGGAATATCGATCAGCGCCCAGATCGACAGGCCGATCAGCTGGCTATAGACGAAGTTCTTCAGGAAGGTGCCGCCGGTCTGGAAGCCCCAGGTCAGGCTGACCGCGATCACGCCGTTCATCACGAGCACGAACACCAGGTCGCGCGCCAGCAGGGTCAGGCGGGAGGGAATGGCGTGGGTGAAACAGCGGTGCGTCGATCTCATGTCGCCTCCGTCCTTCCACCGCCACCTCGGCGACGCGGGTGTGGGGAGGGACTGTTGCCTCATTCTAGCCGCCGCCTGCCGACGTTCCATGCGGCAGTGCGGCCCCCACCGCGGCATTCGCCAACTGTCAGGCGGATCGCACGCGGCACGGGATGACCGGCGATGCGGTGCAGCATGGCGCGCGGCCGCTGCATCGGACCGCATCCCGTGTCCGTGCGCGTAATGTAACCCGGGTGGCGGCGCGAATGAAACCCGGATGCGACGAACGGGCGACCGGCGGCGCGAAGGGGCCGCTGCCGGGCTCGAACCGAACGCGGCGGGATCCATGTATGACCAGACGCAGCAGAGTGCAACCGCGGCGAACGCCCGGCGCAGAACCATGCCGGCATGCGGCAGCGCCGCGATGCCTGCGGCATGGCAGTCCCTGTGGGTGTTCTCCCCTCTCCCGCTGGCGGGAGAGGGGCCGCGGGAGAGGGCAGCCGCGCGTTGGAACCGCCCTGGCAACCGCGGCGGCGAACGCCTACGCGGCCTCGGCCGTCAGCGCCCCCAGGCTGCCGCCTTCGGCCAGCGCGTTGCTGACCGCCTGCTCCGACAGCTGCGGCGCGAACAGCTGGATGAAGGCATGCGCGTAACCGCGCAGATAGGCGCCGCGCCGCACCGCCACGCTGGTGGTGTTCGGCGCGAACAGATGGTCGGCCGAGATCCGCACCAGGCCGCTGTCCTTGCGCGCGTCGTAGGCCATCGACGCGATGATGCCGACGCCGAGGTCGAGCTCGGCATAGGTCTTGATCACGTCGGCGTCGAGCGCGGTCAGCACGATCTCCGGCTGCAGGCCGGCCTGCGCGAACGCGCTGTCGATCTTGCGCCGGCCGGTGAAGCCCGCGTCGTAGGTGATGATCGGAAAGCCGGCCAGATCCTCCAGCGTCGGCTCGGGCAGCCGCGTCAGCGGATGGTCCGGCGCCACCACCAGCACATGGCGCCAGGTATAGGCGTCGAACGCCGTCAGCGACGGTTCGCTGGCCAAGGCCTCGGTAGCGATGCCGATATCGGCCTGTCCCGACAGCAGCAGCTCGACGATGTGGTTCGGCGAGGCCTCCTGCAGCGCCAGCGTGACGTGCGGGTAGGCACGCCGGAATTCGGTGACGACCTTCGGCAGCGCATAGCGCGCCTGCGTATGTGTGGTGGCGACCGTCAGCCGGCCCGTATGGCGGCCGGCGAATTCGTCGCCGGCCTGGCGCAGGTTCTCCGCCTCGAGCAGCAGGCGCTCGACGATGCGGACGATCTCGCGGCCCGGCGCGGTCAGGCCGGTCAGCCGCTTGCCGTAGCGCTCGAAGATCTCGACGCCGAGCTCCTCCTCCAGCTCGCGGATCTGGCGCGACACGCCGGGCTGCGAGGTGTACAGCGCGTTGGCGACCTCGGTCAGATTGAACTGGCGGCGCACCGCCTCGCGGATCGATCGCAGTTGCTGGAAGTTCATCGGGACGCTCCTGCCTGCTCACCGGCGAACACGCGCATGCGCCGCGGCCGCGCCGCCAGCAGCTCGCCCTCGCGATAGCCGTCGCGCTGGAAGCGTTCGAGCGGCAGCACCACCTCGATCAGCTCGCGGTTGTCCTCGCGCTCGAGCTCCAGTTGCGCGACCGGCCCGAGCGCCAGCGCACGCCGCAGCGTCGCGACGATGCCCTCGGCACCGGGCGCATAGCGCTCGAGCTCGACGTCGTGCGGGCGGACGTAGCCGATGGCCTCGGCGCCTTCGGCCTGCCCGGCCTGTTCGATCGAGCCCGCGCCATCGTCGCCGACGCTGCCCGACAACGGCAGCAGCGCCGCCCCGGTACGCAGCGCCCCGCCCTCGGCGCCGCGCTCCAGCCGTCCGTGAATGCGATTGACATGGCCAAGGAAGCCGAACACGAACGGTGTGGCCGGATGCTCGTAGACCGCCTGCGGCGAGCCCACCTGTTCGACGCGGCCGCGCTGCATCAGCACCACGCGGTCGGCGACTTCCAGCGCCTCCTCCTGGTCGTGCGTGACGAAGACGCTGGTCACATGCAGCTCGTCGTGCAGGCGCCGCAGCCAGCGCCGCAGTTCCTTGCGGACCTTGGCATCGAGCGCGCCGAACGGCTCGTCCAGCAGCAGCACGCGCGGCTCGACCGCCAGCGCGCGGGCCAGCGCGATGCGCTGGCGCTGGCCGCCCGACAGCTGCGGCGGATAGCGATCGGCCAGCCAGTCCAGCTGCACCAGCTCCAGCAGCGCGCGCACCCGCTCGTGGATCTGCGCCTCGCCCGGCCGCTCGCCGCGCGGCTTGACGCGCAGGCCGAAGGCGACGTTCTCGAACACCGTCATATGGCGGAACAGCGCGTAGTGCTGGAACACGAAGCCGACCTGCCGCTGGCGCACCGGCTGCCCGGTCGCATCCTGGCCTCCCAGCAGCACCTGCCCGCGGTCGGCGCGCTCGAGCCCGGCGATCACGCGCAGCAGCGTGGTCTTGCCGCAGCCGGACGGCCCCAGCAGCGCGGTCAGTTCCCCTTCCGCGAAATCGAGCGTGACGTCGTCCAGCGCGACGAAATCGCCGAACTGTTTGTGCAGATGCCTTACCTGAATGCTCATGATGTCCATCCCAAGCTGTCTTGCGGGTCGGCCGCCGCGGCGGGGCCGCGCACCTTGGCGGGCTGCGCGGCGGACGCCGATTCGTCGGCGAACGCCACGGCCTTCGCCGGCACGGCGAGGGCCGACGCCGCCGGCAGCGTGGCCGGCGCGGCCGGCACGCCTTCCTCGTTCGCCTCGCCCGACTCGCGCCGCGTACGGAATTCGACCAGCGTCTTGATCGCCAGCGTCAGCAGCGCCAGCAGCGTCAGCAGCGAGGCCACCGCGAAGGCCGCGACGAAGTTGTATTCGTTGTAGAGAATCTCGACGTGCAGCGGCATCGTGTTGGTCAGCCCGCGGATATGGCCCGACACCACCGACACCGCGCCGAACTCGCCCATCGCCCGCGCATTGCACAGGATCACGCCATACAGCAGGCCCCAGCGGATATTGGGCAGCGTCACGCGCCAGAAGGTCTGCCAGCCCGACGCGCCGAGCACGATCGCCGCCTCTTCTTCCTCGGTGCCCTGCGCCTGCATCAGCGGAATCAGCTCGCGCGCGACAAAGGGAAACGTCACGAAGACGGTCGCCAGCACGATGCCCGGCACCGCGAACAGGATGCGGATATCGTGCTCGGCCAGCCACGGTCCGAACCAGCCCTGCGCGCCGAACAGCAGCACATAGATCAGGCCCGAGATCACCGGCGACACCGAGAACGGCAGGTCGATCAGCGTGGTCAGCAGGCTCTTGCCGGGGAATTCGAACTTGGCGATGGCCCAGGCCGCGGCAACACCGAATACCAGGTTCAGCGGCACGGCGATCGCCGCGACGGTCAGCGTCAGCCGGATCGCGGACAGCGCGTCCGGCTCGACCAGCGCGCTCCAGTAGGCGTTCAGGCCCTGGCGCAGCGCCTCGTAGAACACCGCGGCCAGCGGCACGAACAGGAACAGCGTCAGGAACAGCGCGGCGATCGCGACCAGCGTGCGGCGCACCCACGGCGCCTCGGCGGTGGCGTCATGCACCGGCGTCACCGGCAGCGCGCGTGCCGCGCCCAGCGGAAGAGAGCCGGCCATCTCAGAAATCTCCGGTCGCGGTCAGCGAACGCGATGCGCCCGCCGCATCGTCGTCGCGCCCCTGCGCCGGGGCCGGGCGGCCGCCGTTCTGGCGGCGCCGGGACCAGGCCTGCAAGCCGTTGATCAGCAGCAGCAACGCGAACGAGATCAGCAGCATCACCACCGCCACCGCGGTGGCGCCGGCATAGTCGTACTGCTCGAGCTTGGCGTAGATCATCAGCGGCGCGATCTCCGACACCATCGGCATGTTGCCGCTGATGAAGACGACGGAGCCGTACTCGCCGGTGGCGCGTGCGAAGGCCAGCGCAAACCCGGTCAGCAGCGCCGGCGCGATCGCGGGCAGGATCACGCGGCCAAAGGTCTGCCAGCGCGTCGCGCCCAGGCTCGCCGCGGCCTCTTCGAGCTCGCGCTCCAGTTCCTCGAGCACCGGCTGCACCGTGCGCACGACGAACGGCAGGCCGATGAAGGTCAGCGCGATCACCACGCCCAGCGGGGTGAACGCGACCTTGATGCCGAGCGGCTCGAGCCAGCGGCCGATCCAGCCGTTGCCGGCGAACAGCGCGGTCAGCGCGATGCCGGCCACCGCGGTGGGCAGCGCGAACGGCAGGTCGACCAGCGCATCGACCAGGCGCCGGCCGGGAAAGCGGTAGCGCACCAGCACCCAGGCCACCACCAGGCCGAACACGGTATTGACGATCGCTGCGATCAGCGAGGCGCCGAAGCTCAGCTTGTAGGCGGCCAGCACCCGCGGCGCGGTGACGATGGCCCAGAAGCTGTCCCAGCTCAGCGTGAACGCCTTCAGGAAGGCGGCCGCCAACGGGATCAGCACGATCAGCGTCAGGTACAGCAGCGTGAAGCCGAGCGACAGGCCGAAGCCCGGCAGCACCGTATGGCGGGCGCGCAGCGGTCCGGGCAGCCGCCGCGGAAAGGTCGGCGCCGCTGGCACGGTATCGGTCAATGGCAAGGTGGCAGGCATGGTGTCGGATGCGAAGGCCGGCGAACGCGACGTTGCGCACCACGTGGGGCGGGCGCTCGGCGTGCGATCGACGTGCAATGGGCGCCGCCGGCGCGCCTGTGCGCGCAACCGGCAGCGGACCAATAGATTGTGCAGAGCAGCGCTTATATCCAGAACGAATATTTACGCATGTCTTTAGTCGATTCAGATATATGGAACGGTGGGGATCACTTCGAGTGCGGCTTCCCATGCAGTGCAGTGCCTGTCATGCGAGGGGGCGGCACCGCGTGCGTCGATCCTCTGCAGCAGCGTGCGCAGCAATCCCAGCCCCTCCGGCCAACGGCCGAGGCCCGAATCCGCGTTGATGTGACCAAGGCTGCCCGCGTCGTGCAGCTCGCTGCCCCACAGCGTGCCCCAGGTGAAGGCGGTGCGCTGGGCCATCCACGGGTCGTTGCGGCTCGCCACGACCAGCGTCGGGAACGGCAGCCGGAACGTCGGCAGCAGCGGCGCGACGCCGAACTTGTCGGGGTCGGCCGGCGCGACCAGCAGGGCGCCGGCGATGCCGTCGGGGTCGTTCGCCGCCTGCCGCAGCGCCGCCAGGCAGCCGAAGCTGTGGGCGACCAGCACCGCGCCGCGCGGCGCGACCCGCCGCACCCGCGCGACCGCGTCGCCGACGCGCTCGGCCCACAGATGCAGGCTGGGGCGCGACCAGTCGCGCTGTTCGACCCGCTGCCAGTCGGGAAAGCGGCGTTCCCAGCGGCTCTGCCAATGCTCGGGACCGCTGCCGTGCAGCCCCGGTACGGTCAGGATGCCGAGCCCCGACGGGACCTCGAGCTCGATTTCGGCGGCATGGGACGGCAGACGCGACGTCATCTCGGTTCCTCCTGGTCGTCGTGGTGGGAATCGGGGCGCCGTGAGTCGGGGTGGCGCAAGTCCGGGTGGCGCAAATCGCGGCGGTGCGGGTCGGGACGCTGCGAGTCGGGACGGCACGACAGTGGCCCCGCGCGCCGCAGTTCGCCCGGGCCGAGCGTCGCGCCGGCATGGGCCCCCTGCCCCAGTTCGATGCCCGCCGCCTGCAGCCGCAGCGCGGTTTCGGCGCTGTCGAGCCGGCGGCCGATCAGCGTCACGCCGGCATCGGCGGCGCTGGCCCGCAGCCCCGCCAGCTGGCGGTCGGTCCACAGCCGGCCCATATCGAGCTTGAGCCAGTCCGGCCGCGCCTGCGCGATCAGCACGCCCGCCTCGGCCGGATCGGACGCCTGCAGGCTGACGGCAAAGCCGTTGCGCCGGTAGTTGCCGACCACTTGCAGCAGCAGCGGCAGATTGTCGTTGGCGCTGGCCGGCACCTGGATCATCAGCTGCGACTGCGGCAGGTCCAGCGCCTGCACCGCGCGCCGGAACGCGGCGCCATGGTCGTCGGCCACCGCCGCCAGCAGCCGGTTGTGCACGTTCAGCACCAGCCGGCCCGTGCCGCCCGCGGCCACGTAGTTGATCGCATGCAGCAGCCGCGACAGCCGGTCGAGCGCGACCAGCGAGGCGTCGTCGGCTGCCAGTGCGAACAGTTTCCACGCGGCCAGGCCGGGCTGCTCGCCTGCGTACGTCCGGATGGTGCCCTCATGGCCGATCACGCGGCGGTCGGCCAGCGCGATCAGCGGTGCGAACGCGCTGGTCAGCGAGCAATGGTGGAAGCGCCCCTGCACCTGGCCGCGGGCGTCGCGCCACAGCGAATAGCCGGGCTCGGGTCGCGCCGGCAGCGCCTGCAGATAGCGGGCCAGCGCGGCCGGAAGCGGCAGCGCGCCGGCCGATTCGAACCGCGCGGCGGCGCACCGGTCGAGATCCCGTTGGTCGCCCTCTTGTGCGAGTGGCCGTCCATCGGCGGGGGCGCGGCGGGCGATCGTGCCACGTTCGGTGCCACGTTCGGTGCCACGTTCGGTGCCACGGTCGGTGCCGCGTTCGGTGCCAGTTTGGGTCATCAACGCTCCGGTCCCCGCGGCTCAGCGGCGGCCAGGCTGGTAGACCTGGTCGAAGGTGCCGCCGTCGGCGAAGTGGGCCTGCTGCGCCTTCTGCCAGCCGCCGAACACCTCGTCGATCGTGAACAGCTTGACCTTCGGGAAGGCCGACGCGTATTTGGCGGCCACCTTCTCGGAGATCGGCCGGTAGTAGTTGCGCGCGGCGATCTCCTGGCCCTCGTCGGTATAGAGGAATTGCAGATAGGCCTCGGCGGCGCGGCGCGTGCCGCGCTTGTCGACCACCTTGTCGACCACCGCGACCGGCGGCTCGGCCAGGATCGACACCGACGGCGCGACGATGTCGAACTTGTCCGGACCCAGCTCCTTGATCGCCAGCAGCGCCTCGTTCTCCCAGGCGATCAGCACATCGCCGATGCCGCGCTCGACGAAGGTCGTGGTCGCGCCCCGGGCGCCGGAGTCCAGCACCGGCACGTTCTTCAGCAGCTGCGCGACGAAATCGCGTGCCTTGGCTTCGTTGCCGCCCGGCTGGCGCAGCGCATAGCCCCAGGCCGCCAGATAGTTCCAGCGGGCGCCGCCGGAGGTCTTCGGATTGGGCGTGATCACCTGCACGCCCGGCTTGACCAGGTCGCTCCAGTCGCGGATGGCCTTCGGATTGCCCTTGCGCACCAGGAACACGATGGTCGAGGTATAGGGCGAGGCGTTGTGCGGCAGCCGCTTCTGCCAGTCCGGCTTGATCAGGCCCTTCTGCGCGACCGCATCGACGTCGTAGCCGAGCGCCAGCGTCACCACGTCCGCCTCCAGCCCGTCGATCACCGAGCGTGCCTGCTTGCCCGAGCCGCCGTGCGACTGGCGGATCGTCACGTTGTCGCCCCCCCTGGCCTTCCAGGCCTTGGCAAAGGCGGCATTGACGTCGACATACAGCTCGCGCGTGGGGTCGTAGGATACGTTCAGCAGGGTCGTCTGGGCATGCGCGACACCGGCCACGCCGGCAAGGGACAACACTGCGGCCGCAATGGCCAACTGGCGAATCATCTTCAAGGGCTCCCGTCCGTCGGAAAAAATGAGGCTGGCATGCGCGGCGGCATCCGTGGGCCATCGCGACAGCATCGAGGCTACCGGCGGGCAAGGCGACAAGGAACGAATGGTTTCGCCGATCCAAGCACGTTTTTCGCATAAGGCCGCGGGGCGGCCGTGCCTCGGGCAACGACAGGGGCAATGGCGGGGCAATGGCGGCCGTGGCGGCGATGGGGCCGGGCCGAGCGCCCCAAAAGAAAAAACCCGCGGTACGGGAGCACCGCGGGTCAAGTTTCCAGCAAGGAAACGGGTAGACAGTCATGAAGTGCGCCCCCGCAGCTTCATGACTGGGTCGATGTTAGGGCCATGGAAAGGAGAGCGACTTGATGCAGGTCAAGAAACGCGCACCGATCGGCGTACTCCCTCTCCCCCTCAGGGGGAGAGGGTCGGGGAGAGGGAGGTGGGTTCAAACGGCGGCAACATGACGACCGCCGCTTGCCCTCTCCCCCGCCCCTCTCCCGCAAGCAGGAGAGGGGAACCCGAACCGGACCGTCAGGCTTCAGGAATGCAGGCGCTTGCCGACTTCACGGGACCATTGCGCGAGGGCGGCGGCTCCCGTCTTGCCATGAACAGTGGCCGGAATGGCATGCAGACGCAAGCCAAGCGCCGCGACAATCCTCAAGACAGTCGCAAAGTCAGCGGCCGACTTCGTATTCAGAACGTTGCCGAGCGCGTCGACGGACAGGCCGGCGCGTACTGCCACATCGTGAAGGCCCTTCGCACGAACGATGTCACCCAGCGCCGCGATCACCAGCTCGGAATCCTGCTCCTCGAGACAGGCCTCTAGATACAGCGCCATCTGGCGATCCGTCTTGAGGTGATCGGCAACGTCAAAGATTCGGGGTTTTGCGGTCATTTCCTACTCCAGTTGCAGGCGAGCAAGGCGCAACGAAAAACGCCGGGCCAAGGCCCGGCGTCTTCATGTGGCGGCATTCGCCGAAACGACTGTCGCCCTGCGGGTCAATGCACCACCCGCCCAAACGTGAACTCCCCATCCTGGTAGTCCACCGGCACGACGTCCTTGGCGGCGAACTTGCCCTCCAGGATCAGCCGCGCGACCGGGTTTTCGATCTGCTGCTGGATCGCGCGCTTCAGCGGGCGGGCGCCGAACACCGGATCGTAGCCCGCGCTGGCGATGCGCTCGAGCGCCGCGTCGCTGACCTCCAGCGCCATGTCCATGCGGGCAAGACGCGCCTGCAGCCGCTGCAGCTGGATCTTCGCGATCGACTCGATGTGCTTCTGGTCGAGCGCGTGGAACACCACCACTTCGTCGATGCGGTTCAGGAACTCGGGCCGGAACTGCGTCTTGACCTCCTGCCACACGGCGCCCTTGACGGCCTCGTGCGGTTCGCCGCTCATCTGCTGGATGATCTGCGAGCCCAGGTTCGAGGTCATCACGATCACCGTGTTCTTGAAGTCCACGGTGCGGCCCTGGCCATCGGTCAGCCGGCCATCGTCGAGCACCTGCAGCAGCACGTTGAACACGTCCGGGTGGGCCTTCTCCACTTCATCGAGCAGCACCACGCTGTACGGCTTGCGCCGTACCGCCTCGGTCAGGTAACCGCCCTCCTCGTAGCCGACATAGCCCGGCGGCGCGCCGATCAGCCGCGAGACGCTGTGCTTCTCCATGAATTCGCTCATGTCGATGCGGATCAGGTGCTCCTGCGAATCGAACAGGAACTCGGCCAGCGCCTTGCACAGCTCGGTCTTGCCGACGCCGGTCGGACCGAGGAACAGGAACGAGCCATACGGCTTGTTCTCGTCGGCCAGGCCCGCGCGCGAACGGCGGATCGCGTCGGACACCAGCCGCACGGCCTCGTCCTGGCCGACCACCCGCTTGTGCAGATAGTCCTCCATCGCGATCAGCTTCTCGCGCTCGCCCTGCATCATCTTGGCCACCGGAATGCCGGTTGCGCGGCTGACCACCTCGGCGATCTCCTCGGCGCCGACCTGCGTGCGCAGCAGCCGGTTCGGCTGCTTCTGCTCGCTGGCCTCGGCCGCGGTGGCGGCCTTGAGCTTGCCTTCGAGCTCCGGCAGCTTGCCGTACTGCAGCTCGGCGACCTTGTCGAGCTTGCCCTCGCGCTGCAGCCGCGCGATCTCGAGGCGGATCTTGTCGATCTCCTCCTTCAGCGCGGCGGCGCCCTGGGCCGCACCCTTCTCGGCCTTCCAGATCTCGTCGAGGTCGGCGTACTCCTTCTCGAGCCGTTCGATCTCCTGCTCGATCAGTTCGAGCCGCTTGCGCGAGGCCTCGTCGGTTTCCTTCTTGACCGCCTCGCGCTCGATCTTCAGCTGGATCGTGCGGCGCTCGAGCTTGTCCATCTCCTCCGGCTTGGAGTCGATTTCCATCTTGATGCGCGCGGCCGCCTCGTCGATCAGGTCGATCGCCTTGTCCGGCAGGAAACGGTCGGTGATATAGCGGTGCGACAGCTCGGCCGCGGCGACGATGGCCGGGTCGGTGATCTCGACACCGTGGTGCAGCTCGTACTTTTCCTGCAGGCCGCGCAGGATCGCGATGGTCGCCTCGACCGACGGCTCGTCGACCAGCACCTTCTGGAAGCGGCGCTCGAGCGCGGCATCCTTCTCGATGTACTTGCGGTACTCGTCCAGCGTGGTGGCGCCGATGCAGTGCAGCTCGCCGCGCGCCAGCGCGGGCTTGAGCATGTTGCCGGCGTCGATCGCGCCCTCGGCCTTGCCGGCGCCGACCATCGTGTGGATCTCGTCGATGAAGACGATGGTCTGGCCCTCGTCCTTGGCGATGTCCGACAGCACGGCCTTGAGCCGTTCCTCGAACTCGCCGCGATACTTGGCGCCGGCCAGCAGGCCCGCCATGTCGAGCACCAGCACGCGCTTGTTCTTCAGCGTTTCGGGGACTTCGCCGTTGACGATGCGCTGCGCCAGGCCCTCGACGATCGCGGTCTTGCCGACGCCCGGCTCGCCGATCAGCACCGGGTTGTTCTTGGTGCGGCGCTGCAGGATCTGGATCGCGCGGCGGATCTCGTCGTCGCGGCCGATCACCGGATCGAGCTTGCCCAGGCGGGCGCGCTCGGTCAGGTCGATCGTGTACTTCTTCAGCGCCTCGCGCTGGGCCTCGGCATCGGCGCTGTTGACCGACTCGCCGCCGCGTACCGCGTCGATCGCCGCCTCCAGCGACTTGCGGCTCATGCCATGCTCGCGCGCGATGCGGCCGGTCTCGCCCTTGTCGTCGGCGACCGCGAGCAGGAACAGCTCGCTGGCGACGAACTGGTCGCCGCGCTTGATCGCCTCCTTCTCGGTGGCGTTGAACAGCGCCGCCAGCTCGCGGCCGAGCTGGACCTCGCTGGTGCCCTGCACCTGCGGCAGCCGCTTGATGGCGGCGTCCAGCGCGCTGGCCAGGCCGTTGATGTTGACGCCGGCGCGCGACAGCAGCGCGCGCGCCGAGCCGTCGTTCTGCGCCAGCAGCGCGCGCAGCAGGTGCTGCGGTTCGATGTATTGGTTGTCGTTGCCGATCGCCAGCGTCTGGGCATCGGCCAGCGCTTCCTGGAATCGGGTAGTCAGTTTGTCAAGACGCATAGGGAAACCCTCACTGGGATACGTGTCCCGAGGCGGCCCCAGCGGCGCAGTCGTTGCGCACCGCGTCGTCGGCCGGCAGGACACCGGATGTCACTGCCGAAGATAGGGCTTTGCCGTGACATTTCAAGACGAAACGATGCGTATTTGATGTGGCGCAAGCAGCGCGCCATCGGACGGATCAGGAAGGAACCGCGGTCTGGCGGCCCTGCGCGAGGCCGCCGGCATCGCCGGCAAGCTTGCGCTCCAGGTTGCGGACCAGCACCAGCGCCTCGCCCTGCAGCACCAGCCGGCCATCCTCGCCCGCGATGTCGGTAGCCAGGTTGACCAGCTCCTTGTCGGCGCGCAGCCGCACGATCCTCACCGAGGCCCGCAGCGGCTCGCCCAGCCGGGCGGCCGCGCGCAGCCGCAGCGACTGCTTCATCCAGCCGGTGCCGCGCCCCGGCAGCCGCGTGCCGAGCAGGTCGGAGAACATGCCGGCCAGCAGCGGCAGCGGCACCACGGCGCCGTCGAAGCCGCGGCGCCTGGCCAGCGCCGCGTCGGCATACAGCGGATTGGCGTCCCCGCTCAGCGCCACGTACTCGTCGAGATCGGCCCGCTCGAAGGCGCGCACCGCGTCGGCCTGCTGCCCGGGCCTGAGCTGGTACAGCGCCGCATCGCCGGCGACCGCCGCGTCCGCGCCGCCTGCGCCGGACACGAGCGGCCCGGCCAGCGCGGCCGCATCGGGTTCGAGCAGCAGCTCGGCGTCGCCGCTTGCGGTGACCGGCGCCTGAGCGGGCGGCAGCGCCCGGCCGCCCCGCTGCACGCAACGGATCGCGGTGCGCAACGCGACGCGGCCCGCCGCCCCCTCCCCCGGCACCAACTCCGCCACCACGCCGTCGCCGACATAGGTCGGCTGCGGAAACATCAGCGTCTGCGCCAGCGGCAGCACCGGACCGGCCCTCCCTCTCTGCATCTGCGCGCACAGCAGCGAGAACAGCAGCATGCCGTGCGCGACGGTGGCACCGAAATGGGTGCCGCGCGCGAACGCCGGATCGCAGTGGATCGGATTGTCGTCGCGCGACAGCCGCGCGAAGCGATCGAAGTCCTGCTGCGTCAGCACGCGCGGCGCGGACGGTACGGCGGGCCCGGAAGGCTGGGAAGGCTGGGAAGGCTGCGGCATGGCCATCGTCACTGCGGGACCTCGACGATGCCGCCGGTGACTTCGATGCGGTCGCCGGCGGCGGGGTTGGCGGCAAAGCCGGGAACGTTGGACGGCTGGATCGCCGGCGCCGGCGAGTTCGGCGTACCACCGCGCGGCACCGTGCGCACCACCTGCGACGGCGGCAGCGGCGTGCCGTTGCGCAGATGGTCGTACATCGCGTCGAGCGCGCGGTTCAGGTACAGATGCAGCGGCACGTAGCGGTTGCCATAACCGGGCACCAGCGCATTGAACGCGTCGAAGTGCTGGGCGTTGGTCACCTCGACATACGACAGCCGGCTCGCCGCGCCCTCGCGCTGCCGGTTCAGCCCCAGGTACGGGCGCGAGGTGTGGTTGACCGGCAGCAGCGCATCGTCGCGCCCGTGCACGATCAGCGCCGGCTTGCCGCGCAGATTGCCGTTGCGCAGCGTCAGCCGCTGGCCGACCTGCAGCGCGAGGGCCTGCGGCGAAATGCCGGTCACCAGATCGCGCAGGCAGCGCGCGCCCGCGGTGTTGGCGTCGTCGACCGGCGAGCCCGGCGAGCGCGACAGCAGATCCCGGCGCGGTCCGCGCGGATCCAGGTCGTTGATCAGTTGCACGCCCGACGACGGCGGCACGCCGTTGCCGGTCGCGAACATGTTGGCCATCTGCGCCTGCGTCACCGGCGCCGGTTCGAACGCCGCGTTGATGCCGCTGAAGCTGTAGCCGCACAGCCGGTCCGTCACGCTGGCGCGCGACAGCGCATTGGCATAGGTCACCGCCACCGCGCTGGCGACTTCGAAGAAGCCCAGCGAGGCGTGCAGCACCGCGGACTCCGGCTCCCAGCCGTAGTCGCGCAGCGCCTGCTGGGCGCTGGCGGCCTGCTCGGCCAGCGTCGCGCCCTTGACGATGCCGGCGCTGGCCAGCGCGGCGCAGCGGTTGGCCGGAATGGTGCCCAGCGTCGCGTAGAAACCGACCGCGGGCGCCTGCGCGTTGGCCGGGTCCTGCGCCGCGCACAGCTGCAGCAGGTTGGCCATCGTCGTGTAGTCGTACAGCGTGCGGCCATTGACGGCCACCGGCGTGCCGCCGCGCCGCACGGTGATGCCGGCATCCTGCGGCATGTTCAGGTTCGGCTCGCTGACCGCGACGCCGTCGATCAGGCCCTGCACGTCGGCCTCCGCCGCGGCGACCGCGGCGCCGCCGCCATTGGACAGGCTCGAGGCGATCACCAGCAGCTTGTCCTTGTCGATGGTGCGGCGGCGCTGGCCGTCACGCATCTCGCCATGCCGGTCGTTGATCGCCCAGAGGCCGAATTCGATCGCCTGCAGCGTGAACAGGCCCCAGTCCTTCTCGGGATTGCGCTGCGAATGCGCGTGCTTGAAGGCGAGCCGATGCGGCGCCGCGGCGATGAAGGCGGCGCGCGCGTTGTCGTCGATCGGCGCGGCGAAATGCGCCTCGCGGCCGGCGGCGGCGCGGCTGGTGCGGGTGCCGTCGATCAGCGCGACGGTGTCGTTGGCGAGATCGTGCGGCGCGGCGCCGGTACCCTTGTCGGTATAGGCCACCGCGCAGCCGCGCTTCAGGCCCCATTCGCCGGTCGAGATACCGCCGTAGACGCCGCGCGAGCCGGACGACGTGGCGGTGATCAGGCACGGCCGCGCGGGATCGAAGCTGGCCGGGATCTGCACCATCATCGTGACGTTCTGCCGGCCGCTGCCGTCGTCGGCATAGGCCAGATACTCGACGCCGGGGATCTTGCCCTGGCCGCCGGTGACGTTGCCCTGCGCGTCGACGTTGGGCCCGTACAGCGTGCCGTAGCCGCCCGCGGCGCTGACATCGACCAGCGCCTGGTAGTTGCTCCAGATCGCGTAGCGGCGCAGCTCGGTGCGGGTCGGCGCGTTGGGATCGGCCGGCAGCGGCGCGGTGCCGGCCAGTCCGTCCTTGCCGAGCCCGGCGGTCAGCAGATCGTCGGCGTTGCCGTCGTAGTCGTGCACCGTCAGCGAGCCGATATAGGCGGGGCGCTGGTTGACCGGCGCGCCATGGTCGTCGTCATCGTCGGAGCCGCAGCCAACGAGCGCCATGCAGGCCAGCGGAATCAGCAGCGGAACCAGCGGCGTCCGCCCTGCCGATCCTGCCCTTGCCGTGGCCCGGCCGCGCCGCTGCCCTGCCGCTTCGCTTCGGTGTGTCTGCTGCATCGTGGTCTCCTTGGATGGCAACGCCGCATGCGAGCGCCGCATCAATGCTGCCGGTATTGCATGCGCAGCTTGTGTTTTTCGATCTTTCCCGACGGCGTGCGCGGCAACGCGTCGACCACGCGCACGTGGCGCGGCACCTTGTAGCCGGCCAGAAGCTGCCGGCAATGCGCGATCACGTCCTGCGGATCGAGCGCGGCGCCGGGCCGAAGCACCAGCAGCGCCATGCCGACCTCACCCCAGCGCTCGTCGGGCACGCCGATCACCGCGGCCTCGGCGACCTGCGGCAACGCGAACAGCGCCTGCTCGACCTCGGCCGGATAGACGTTCTCGCCGCCGGAAATGAACATGTCCTTGGCGCGATCGACGATGTAGTAGTCGCCGTCGGCATCGACATAGGCGATGTCGCCCGAATGCAGCCAGCCGTCGCGCAGCGCGGCCGCGGTGGCCTCGGGCAGGTTCCAGTAGCCCGGCGTCACGCCCGGCCCCTTGATCAGCAGCTCGCCGCGCTCGCCGGGCGCGACATCGTTGCCGAGCGGGTCGACCACGCGCGTCAGCATCGAGCCGACCGGCTTGCCGATGGTGCCCGGCTTGCGGCGTGCGGTGTCCTCGTCGGCGACGAACACGGTCGGGCCCGTCTCGGTCATGCCGAAACCGAAGCAGATCGTCACGCCCTTGGCCTGGTACGCCTGCAGCAGCGGCAGCGGCACCGGCGAGCCGCCGGCCGCGCAGCTGCGCAGCCGCGACAGGTCGGCCCGTTCGAAGTCCGGATGCTGGGCGAGGAACTGGTAGATCGACGGCACCGCGAAGAACATCGTGATGCCCGCGCCCGAGCGCGCGTCGAGCCGCGCCAGCGTCGCGCCCGCATCGAACTGGCGCGCGACGTGCACGGTGCCGCCGGCATGCAGCACCGGATTCGCGTACAGGTTCAGGCCGCCGGTATGGAAGAACGGCAGCACCGCCAGCATCACGTCGTCGCGCGTGATGCGGTTGGCGATCGTCGCGTTGACGGCGTTGAAGAACACCATGCCGTAGGTCTGGATCACGCCCTTGGGCCGGCCGGTGGTGCCGGAGGTGTACAGCAGATGCCAGACCTCGTGTTCGTCGCGGCAAGGCATCTCGACGGTGCGCCCCGACGCGGCGGCCAGCACCGCCTCGTATTCGGTCCAGCCCGCCGGCACATCGGCCGCCTCGTCGTCGGCCAGATGCAGCACCGCGCGCAGCGCGCGCCCGCGTGCCAGTTCGGCGGCGACATGAAGAAAGCCGTCGCCGACCACCAGCACCTCGGGCATGCAGTCGTCGAGAATCGGCGCGAGCTCGGCCGGCGCCAGCCGCCAGTTCAGGCAGACCATCACCATGCCGGCCTTGGCGCAGCCGTACAGCATCTCGAGATAGTCGGCGCTGTTGTGCGCCAGCACGGCGACGCGGCTGCCGGGGACCAGCACGAGCGTCTGCGTCAGGTATTCGGCGAAGCGGCTGGCGCGCTCGTCGAACTGGCGGTAGCTGATCCGCCGGCCGCTGTCGACATCGACCAGCGCGATCTTGTCGGGGCGGTGCCGTGCGTGCTTGTGCAGCCAGTCGACTACGTACATGGGCGCCCCGCGTCGCGTTGAACTTCGATGATGAACGTCGTCATGGTCGTCATCGCGCCGCGCGCAGACGTCCCACGATGCCCTGCGGGAAATAATAGACGCTGAGCACGAACAGCAAACCCAGCCACAGCAGCCAGCGATCGGGATGCAGCAGCGACGACAGCAGCGGCAGCGCCGCGGTCGCCTCGCTGGCGAGCTGCATCACGTCCTGCAGATAGGTCTGCGCCAGCAAAAACAGCACGGTGCCGATCACGGCGCCATACATCGTGCCCATGCCGCCGATCACGACGATCAGCAGGATGTCGACCATGATCTCGAACGACAGCGAGGTATCCGGGCCGTTGTAGCGCAGCCAGATCGCCATCAGCACGCCGGCCAGCGTGGCGAAGGCCGCGGACAGCACCGTCGACACCGTGCGGTAGACCACGGTGCGATAGCCGATTGCCTCGGCGCGGAAGTCGTTCTCGCGGATGGCCTGCAGTACGCGCCCGAACGGCGAGTTGACCACGCGCAGCAGCATCAGGAACAGCACGGCGGCGCCGGCCAGCACCAGGTAATACGAAAACAGCTTGCCATTGAGCGGCACGCCCAGCCATTCGATCGCCTCGCCGTCGGCATCCTCGAGTGCGAAGCCCGGCGTCAGCAGCGCCGGCACCTTGAACGACAGCCCGTCCTCGCCGCCGGTCCAGGCCGACAGCTGCGACACCAGCGTGGCAAAGGCGGTCGCCACCGCCAGCGTGATCATCGCGAAGAAGATCGCGCGCACGCGCAGCGAGAACAGCCCGATCACCAGCGCGAGCAGCATCGACACCGCCAGCGCGCCGGCGATGCCCGCCAGCAGCGCGCCCCAGCCCGGCTCGAAGCGCGTCATCGCGATCGCCACGCCATAGCCGCCGATGCCGAAGAACATCGTGTGCGCGAACGAGACGATGCCGGTGTAGCCGAGCAGCAGGTCGTAGCTCGCCACCAGCACCACGAAGATGCAGATCTTGGCGGCCATGTTCAACGCGCGCGCGCCAGGGATCAGGAACGGCGTGCAGAGCAGCGCCAGCAGCAGCAAGAGCAGCAGCACCGTCAGCACGCGGCTGCGCGGGGTATCGCCGGAGAGCAGTCGGATCATGATGCGGTCGGTTCCTTTGCCATGCGATGTGACGCGGCGACAGGCCTCAGCGCCGCGCCACCGGATACAGTCCCTGCGGCCGCCACAGCAGGATCAGCACCATCAGCAGGATGTTGGAGAACAGCGCCACCTTGGGAAACAGGAAGCCGGTGTAGTTGGCCATCAGCCCGACCAGCAGCGCGCCGACGAAGCAGCCGGCGGTCGAGCCGAGCCCGCCGATGATGATCACGATGAAGATCAGCACATTGACCTGCGCGCCGATCGCCGCGGTGATGTTCTGCTGATAGAGCCCCCACAGCACGCCGCCCATGCCCGCCAGCCCCGCGCCGACCGCGAACACGCCGACGAACAGCCGGCGCACGCGATAGCCGAGCGCCTCGACCATCTCGCGGTTCTCGACGCCGGCGCGGATCAGCAGGCCGATGCGCGTGCGGTTCAGCACCAGCAGCATCGCGATGAAGACGGCCAGCCCCAGTACCACCGCAATCAGCCGGTATTTCTCGATTGCGGCATCGCCCAGCAGCATCGCGCCGCGAAAGCTCGCCGGCAGCGTCAGCGCGATGGTCTCGGGTCCCCAGATCGCCTTGATCAGCTGTTCGGCGACGATCATGCCGCCCATCGTGATCAGGATCTGCTTCAGATGCTGGCCATAGACGGGACGCACCACCACGCGCTCGAAGGCCAGGCCCAGCGCGCCGGCCACCGCCATCGCGGCGAAGATCGCCAGCGCGAACACCGCCAGGTTCAGCGCCAGGCTGTCGGCCTCGACCCAGGGCGCCAGCGGCAGCAGCACCGAGGCCGCGATATAGGCGCCCAGCGCGATGAAGGCGCCGTGGCCGAAGTTCAGCACGTCCATCAGGCCGAACACCAGCGTCAGGCCCGACGACACCACGAAGATGATCATGCCCATCGCCAGGCCGGCGATCGTCAGCGTCAGCCAGGTCGAGCCGCTGCCGATCAATGGATACGCCAGCAGCATCAGCAGCGGCGCGAGCGCCAGCGGCAGCCAGTCGAGCCGCGCGGCGGGCAGATCGGTGGTATTCGCCGCCGGCGTGGCATCGGCTGGGACGGAGGTCACCGGAGAAGGAGGTTCGGACGCGGTGCTGCCAGCGGTCATGGTCAGGTTTCCTCGGAAACGGCGGACATCAGGGCCGACGTCACGGCCGAAGTCGCGGCCGAAGTCGCGGCCGAAGTCACGGGCGACATCGTCAGGGCAGACATCATTGGTGCGCGGCCAGCGACAGCCCCAGCAGGCGCTGCTGCAGGCCCTCGTCGGCGGCGAGTTCGGCCATGGTGCCGGCGTGCACGACGCGGCCGTCGTCCATCACCGCCACCGTGTCGCCGACCGCCCGCGCCATCTGGAAGTTCTGCTCGACCAGCAGCATCGACACGTCGGTCTGCTTCAACTCGCGAAACACCGCGATCATGTTCTGGATGATGGCCGGGGCCAGCCCCTTGGTCGGTTCGTCGACGATCAGCAGCCGGCGCGGCTCGACGATGGCGCGCGCGACCGACAGCATCTGCTTCTGGCCGCCGGACAGCACGCCGGCGCGCTGATGCCAGAACACCTTCAGCGCCGGGAACATGCGCAGCACCCAGTCGAGCCGCTGTGGATCCGCCGGGCCTTGGCGCGCGGCGAGCCGCAGGTTCTCGGCCACCGTCAGGTCCGAGAACACGCCCATGTTCTCGGGCACGTAGCCGATGCCGGCCTGCGCGATCGCCGGCGTGTCCAGCGCGGTGATGTCCCTGCCGTCGAATTCGATCCGGCCGGCGCCAGCCCGCCACAGGCCCATCACCGTGCGCAGCGTGGTGGTCTTGCCCGCGCCGTTGCGCCCGAGCAGCATCGTGACGCCGCCGCGCGGCACCTCGAGCGTGACGCCGTGCAGGATGTGATACGGCCCGATATGCGTCTGCACGCCGGCGAGGCGCAGCAGCGGCTGCGCGGCGGCGTGCGGCGCGGATATCGAGGTGGCGTGCTCAGCCATCGGTACCCTCCCCCTCGGCCGGCAGGCCCAGATAGGCCTGCTGCACGATCGGCGAGGCGATCACCTCGGCCGGATCGCCATCGGCCATCAGGCTGCCGTTGTGCAGCACCACGATGCGATCGGCCAGCGAGCGCACCACGTCCATCTTGTGTTCGACCAGCAGCACGGTGTGCGCGCGGTCCTGCTTGATCTCGCGGATCAGGTCGAGGATCACCGGCACCTCGTCGACGCTCATGCCGGCGGTCGGCTCGTCGAACATGAAGACGCGCGGGCGCAGCGCCAGCAGGATCGCGACCTCGAGCTTGCGCTGGTCGCCGTGCGGCAGCGCGGCCACGGCCAGGTCGCGCTTGGCCGCCAGCGCGACCCGTTCCAGGCAGCGCTCGGCCTCGGCATTGACGCCGCGATGGCTGCTCCAGACCGTCAGCAGATCGAGGCCGATGCGGGCGCGCGCCTGCACGGCCAGCCGCACGTTCTCGAGCACCGACAGGTTCGGAAACAGGCTGGTCAGCTGGAAGGCCCGGCCGATGCCGCGGCGCGCCTTGGCCGATGCGCTCAGGCCGGTGATGTCGCGGCCATACAGCACGATACGGCCGCCGGTCGGCGCCAGCTGGCCCGAGATCAGGTTGAAGTAGGTGGTCTTGCCCGCGCCGTTCGGGCCGACGATGCAGGTCAGCTCGCCGGCGCGGAACGCGCACGACACCGCGTTGACGGCCACATGGCCGCCGAAGCGGATCGTCAGGTCGCGGGTTTCCAGCGCCGGCTGTCCGGCGGGCGCCGACGCGCCGGCGGGTCCGCGCTGCGCATCGCCGCCGGGCAGCGGCGCGGCGCCATCGGCGCTATCGGCGCTATCGGCGGCGGTACGCGCGGCCGCGCTCGCACCGCGCGCCGCGCCAAGGGTTGCAGCGTTGGCTTGCACCGGGCTCTCCACGGTTATTGCCGTCATTGGAGCTGTTGCCGTTTATCGGCGCTGATTCCTGCTCATTGCCGTTGATTGCGGATCGGCACCTGCATCTCCTCGGGCTTGATCTCGCGGACCAGCTCGGGGACGCCCCAGGCGAAGGCGGGGTCGACCTTGATCTTGAAGTGGTACATCGACTGCATCGCCTGATGGTCCTCCTTGCGGAACGTCATCCGTCCCTTCGGCGTATCGAACGACATGCCTTCCATCGCGGCGATCAGCTTCTCGGTGCCGGTGGCACCGCCGGTCTTCTTCAGCGCCTCGACCAGCGCGATGCCAGAGGCCATGCCGCCGGCGGTAAAGAAGTCGGGCGGGGTCTTGTACTTGTTGTAGTGGTTGGCGACCAGCCACTGGTTGGCCGGATTCTTCGGGATGCCGAAGTAGTAGTAGGTCGCCCCTTCCATGCCCGGGAAGTTCTTGTAGCTGGCCATCGCCGGCAGGATGTTGCCGCCGGTGGCGATCTCGATGCCGTAGCGCTTCGGATCGAGGTCGGCGATCTTGAACGGATTGCCGGCGCCGGCCCAGATGATGAAGATCACCTTGCGGCCGGGCTTGTCCTTCAGCGCATCGAACAGCCGCTGCGCGCCCGCGGTGAAGTCGGTGGTGTTGGTCGGCAGGTATTCCTCGTGCGCGACCCTGGCTTGCTTCAGCGCGTCCTTGAACGCCTTGACGCCGTCGCGGCCGAACGCGTAGTCCTGCGCCAGCGTGGCGATCTGCACGCCGGGCTTGTCGAGCGCGACCGCGTTGGCGATCGCGTCCTGCGAGGAATTGCGGCCGGTGCGGAAGATGTAGCGGTTCCACTTGTCGCCGGTGATCGAATCGGCCACCGCCGGCTCGACCAGCAGCACCTTGCGGTATTCCTCTGCGACCGGCAGCATCGCCAGCGCCGTGCCGGACGAGGTCGGCCCCACCGCAATGTCGGCGCGGTCGTCGCTGTAGGCGGCGGCCAGTTGCGCCTTGGCGACGTCGGGCTTGCCCTGCGTGTCCTTCTCGATCACCACCAGCTTGCGGCCGTTGACCGTCATGGTGCCGCCGGTCGCGTATTCGAGTCCCATCATCAGCCCGATCTGGGTCTGCTTGGCATAGGCCTCGAGCGCCCCGGTCTTGTCGTAGACGTGGGCGATGCGGATGTCCTTGGCGGCGGCGGCGCCGGTCAGCAGCGTGGCGGCGAGCGCGACGGCAAGCGCCGCGGTGCGGCGGGCAATGCGGTGGGGTTCCATCGTTTGTCTCCTCGGTCCTTTTTGTTTTGTCGTGGCCTGGCGTACCGCTGATGTCCTGCTTATGTACGGCTCATCGGATCTTCATCGCGGCGCCAGCCCGTGCGTGATCAGATCGAACGCGGTGTCGACGACCTTCTCCATCGACGCCGGCCGTTTCCAGCGCGCGTAGCGCATGCCGAGGAAATTGCTGATGCCGATCAGGCACCAGGCGCGCACCTCGGCGTCGCCCGGAACGATCTCGCCGAGCTCCTGCGCGCGCGTCAGCCGGCGGCTGTAGAGCTCCGCGAAGACCTGGAAGTACTGGCTGTAGATCGTCTCGTCGACCGAATACGAGTCGAGCACGATCCGGTACAGGTTCTTGTGGCGCGAGACGAAGGACAGGAAGGCCTTCAGGCCGAGGCGCTCGGCCTCGATCTGCGTGGTGGCCGGCGCGACGTGCTTGCGCAGGTGCGCGCGCACCAGCTCCAGCATGTGCTGGACCAGCGCGCGAAACACGTCCTCCTTGTCCTTGAAGTACAGGTAGAAGGTGCCCATCGCCACCTGCGCCTCCTGCGTGATCTCGGAGATCGACGCGGCGTAGTAGCCCTTCTCGCCGAATACCTTCTCGGCGGCCCGCAGCAGCGCCTCGCGGGTCTTCTGGCCGCGCGCGGTTTTCGGGATCACACAGGCTTCGGTCGGTGGCATCGGCGCCTTCGTTCGAGCGGGACTACGGTTGGCAAGCGTGGGGAGCGACGGAAAGCATGGTGCCGGGCAGCATCGGGGCCATGTTCCGGAATCGCGCATCGGATCACCGCATCAAGCGATGAAACCTGATAAGTGATTCATGTTTCATGGTATAAAGCAGCGAATCGGAATGTCAATAGATGGCTGTCCCAAGGCGCCCCGGCCGGCATGGCGGCGGCGCCCGGCTTCGCCGCTCCCGGGACGCGCCACGCCGCCACGGAGACACCGTTTGGACGCCGCCGATCGCACCGCACAGCCAGGTCCAGCCGCGCCGCCTTCGATCGCGCCAGGTTCGGCCGCATCGTCCTCCACCGCGCCGCCCTCCACTGCCCATCGCTTCACCGAACACCCTGCCGACCACGACCTGCCCGGCTGGCGCGAAGCCGGCACCGGCCGGCCCTTGCTGCTGCTGCACGGCTGGTCGGTGCCCGGCCAGGCCTTCGCGGGCCAGGCGGCACTGGCGCAACACGGATACCGCGTGATCGCGCCCGATCATGCGGGACACGGGCTGTCAGCGCGGTCCCGCCCCGCGGCGGGCGGCACCATCGCGGGGCTGGCCGACAGCGCGGCGCGGCTGATCGATGCGCTGGCATTGCGCGATGCCGTCGTGGTGGGCTGGTCGATGGGGGCGATGGTCGCCTGGGAACTGGCGCGCGCCCGCCCCTCTGCGTGGCTGGGACCGCGCATCGCGGCGGTCGGCGCCATCGACATGACGCCCCGGCTGCTGACCGGGCCAGACTGGCCGCATGGCCTGCACGGCGGCTACACCGCGACGCAGGCCGGCCAGATGGCGGCGCAGGTGCGGCGCCACTGGCACGGCATGGTGCCGCTGGTCGGCGCCGGGCTGTGGGCCGAAGGCGAAGAACCGTCACCGGGCCACGCGGCACGCGTGCGGGATTGGATGCTGGGCTGCGACGCCGGCGTGCTGGCCGAGCTGTGGCTCGACATGGCGCGGCAGGACTACCGGCCGATGCTGCGCGAGGCCACCGTGCCGCTGTTCTGCCTGTATGGGGAGCGAAGCCGGCTCTATCGGCCGCCGCTGGCGGCGGCCACGGCCGCGCTGCAGCCAGCGCTGCGGGTCGCGACGATCCCGGCCGCGGGCCACAGTCCGCATCTGGAGCAGCCGCGGGCCTTCAACACCGCGTTATTGCGGATGATCGCCGGGATGAATCGGGGATGAACGGGGGATGAATCGGGATGAATCGGGACGAATCGGGACGAATCGGGGACGAATCGGGGACGATTAGGCGATGATGCGCCTCAGGCCAGCGCCCGATAGCTCCACAGCCCGACCAGTGTCAGCAGCAGCGAGCCGCCGAGGTGCAGCAGCACGTGCAGCGCCGCGGCGCCGTAGTTGCCCGCCAGCAGGTTGGCGGTCAGCTCGCTGGAGAACGTCGAGAAGGTGGTCAGTCCGCCGAGAAAGCCGGTGATCACCAGCAGCCGCCAGGCCGGCGGCAGTGAGGCATGGGCGTCGAAGAAGCCGACCGCCACGCCGATCAGGAACCCGCCGAGCAGATTGGCCGCCAGCGTGCCGTACGGCAACGCCGGGTTGGCGGCATTCCACAGCAGCGAGAACAGCCAGCGCAGCCAGGCGCCGATCGCCGCGCCGACGCCGACCGCGACGAAGCCGAGCCCGCTCAAGCCGGCGCTCCGGACCGGCCTTCTCCCTCGTCGGCATCGCCACTGGCATTGAGCGAACGCACGCCCCAGCGCGCCAGCGCGGCCTCGTCGGTGACGCGGGCATCGACCCAGCGCGCGCCGTCGGGCGTCGATTCCTTCTTCCAGAACGGCGCCTCGGACTTCAGATAGTCCATGATGAATTCGCAGGCGGCGAAGGCATTGCCGCGATGGGCCGACGCCACGGCGACCAGCACGATCTGGTCCTGCGGTTGCAACGGGCCGACGCGGTGGATGATGGTCACGCCGTCGAGCGCCCAGCGCTCGCGCGCCACCGCCTCGATCCGCTCCAGCGCCTTCTCTGTCATGCCCGGATAGTGCTCGAGCTCCATCGCCTGCACCGGGCTGCCGTCGTTGACGTCCCGCACCGTGCCGATAAAGCTGGCGACCGCACCGACGCCCGGCCGTCCCGCGCGCAGCGCCGCCACCTCGGCGCCCAGGTCGAAATCCTCGCGCTGTACCCTGACGCTCATCTCAGCCTCCGGTCACCGGCGGGAAGAAGGCCACTTCGCTGCCGTCGGCCACCGCGGTATCGGCACGCGCAACGGCATGGTCGACCGCCATGCGCAACGCGCGGCCCTCGGCCAACGCCTCTTGCCAGACGCCGCCGCGATCGCGCAGCCACTGGCGCACCTGGCCCACGGTCGCGACCGTGTCCGGCAGCTCGACGCGCTCCTGGGCCACGCCCAGTTGCTCGCGTACGCTGGCGAAGAACCGCAATTCGATCTGCATCGCTACCCTCTTCTCTCTACGGCTTCGGCTGCCCTCGCCGGAGCTAGGCCACCAGGTTGGCAAACGGCAGGAACGACACCATGTCGCCGCGCCGGATCGGCTGGTTGGGCGGATTGTCGACCAGGCCGTCACCCCAGACCGTCGAGGTCAGCACGCCCGAACTCTGGTTGGGGAACAGGTCCAGCCCGCCGCCCTCGTTGATCTTCACCCGCAGGAATTCGTTGCGGCGATCGAACTTGGTCAGGTCGAAGTCGGCCCGCATCGGAATGCGCCGCGGCGCCACGTCGGTGACGCCCTGCATGCGCAGCAGGAACGGACGCACGAACAGCAGGAAGGTGACGAAGCTCGACACCGGGTTGCCCGGCAGGCCGAGGAAGGCCGCGCTGTCGGCGACGCTGGCTGCATCGCCTGTACCGGTCGTGCCGCCGGCACCGCCCCGAGACACATGGCCGAACGCCAGCGGCTTGCCCGGCTTGATCGCGATCTGCCACAGATCCAGCCGCCCTTCGGCCTGCACCGCCGGCTTGATATGGTCCTCCTCGCCGACCGACACGCCGCCCGAGGTCAGGATCAGGTCGTGGCCTTGCGCCGCGCGCCGCAGCGTGTCGCGCGTGGCGTCGAGCGTGTCGGGCACGATGCCGAAATCGGTGACTTCGCAGCCGAGGTTTTCCAGCAGGCCGCGCAGCGTGAAACGGTTGGAGTTGTAGATCGCGCCCGGCTTGAGCGGCTCGCCCGGCATCGCCAGTTCATCGCCGGTAAAGAACACCGCCACGCGCGGGCGCCGCACCACGTCGACCTGCGCCTGGCCGACCGAGGCGGCCAGCCCCAGCGCCTGCGGCGTCAGCCGTGAGCCGGTGGGCAGGATCACCGCGCCTGCCATGATGTCCTCGCCGGCGCGGCGGATCCACTCGCCAGGACCGGGCGCGTGATTGACCACGACGAAGTCGCCATCGGCCTGGCACTGCTCCTGCATCACCACCGCATCCGCGCCGGGCGGAATCAGTCCGCCGGTGAAGATGCGCGCCGCGGTGCCCGCTTCCAGCGGCACGCCGACATGGCCGGCCGGAATGCGCTGCGCGACGCGCAGGCGGGTGCCCGGCATCGGCACGTCGGCGCAGCGCAGCGCGTAGCCGTCCATCGACGTGTTGTCGGCGGGCGGGACGTCGAGCGTGCTGGCGACCGGCTGGGCCAGCACGCGGCCATTGGCCTGCAGCGTATCGACGCGTTCGCTTTCGGTGATCGGCTGCGCGCCGGCCAGCAGCGCGTCGAGCGCCTGCGCCAGCGTCAGCATCGGGGGACGATTTTCCATGCGAGGTGCGTTGTCGTCGCGGCCCGCGCAGGCGGGAACGCAATGTCCGGACAGGCCCCGCCTGCGCGAGGCGGCGCTGGCGGCCGCGGCGCGAGGCCGGCGGCGGCAAGCGGCTGATTCGATTGTATTGGGGCGATTGTAATGACTCGGCGGCCGCCGCGCAGCGCGCGCGGCGGGAGAACGCCGGATTACAGCCCGGTATGCCGGGCGATGTACGCCTTGACCTGCGCCGCGTCGGCCGGCATCACTTCGAAACGCTGCGGCAGCGCCTCGATGCCCTCGAAGGCGGCCGGACGCTCGGGCTCGCGGCCCAGCGCCTCGCGGATCGTGTCGGCGAACTTGGCCGGCAGCGCGGTTTCCAGCACCACCATCGGCGTGCCAGCCGACAGGTGCTCGCGCGCGACCTTGACGCCGTCGGCGGTGTGGGTATCGATGGTGACGCCATAGCGAGCCGACAGGTCGCGGATCGTCGCGACGCGGTCGTCATGCGTGCTGCGGCCCGAGACGAAACCGAACTGGCGGATGCGCTCGTAGTCCGTCGTGCCCGACAGGTCGAAGCCGCCCTTGGTATCGACATCGCGGAACAGCTGCGCCAGCTTGCCGGCATCCTGTCCGAGCAGATCGAAGATGAAGCGCTCGAAATTCGACGCCTTCGAGATGTCCATGCTCGGGCTCGACGTGTGGTACGTCTCGGCCGCCTTGCGCACGCGATAGATGCCGGTGCGGAAGAACTCGTCGAGCACGTCGTTCTCGTTGGTCGCGACCACCAGCTTGTCGATCGGCAAACCCATCATGCGCGCGATGTGGCCGGCGCAGACATTGCCGAAGTTGCCCGACGGCACGCAGAACGAGACCTTCTGGCCGGGACCATCGCTTGCCAGCAGCCAGCCCTTGAAGTAGTAGACCACCTGCGCGACCACGCGCGCCCAGTTGATCGAATTGACGGTGCCGATCTTCTGGCGCGACTTGAATTCGAGATCGTTGGACACCGCCTTGACGATGTCCTGGCAGTCGTCGAACACGCCCTGCACCGCCAGGTTGAAGATGTTCGGATCCTGCAGGCTGAACATCTGCGCGGTCTGGAACGCGCTCATCTTGTTGTGCGGGCTCAGCATGAACACACGGATGCCGCGCTTGCCGCGCATCGCGTATTCGGCCGCGCTGCCGGTATCGCCCGACGTCGCGCCCAGGATATTGAGCTCCTGTCCGGCGCGCGCCAGCGCGTACTCGAACAGGTTGCCCAGCAGCTGCATCGCCATGTCCTTGAACGCGAGCGTCGGTCCGTTGGACAGGCCGAGCAGGTACAGCGGTGCGCCAGCCTCGTCGCCGAGCTTGCGCAGCGGCGTGATGTCCGCGGTGTTGTCGCCGGCGCGCGCATTGCAGTAGACGTCGGCGGTATAGGTCTTGCGCGTCAGCGCGCGCAGGTCCTCGGCCGGAATGTCGTCGCAGAACCTGGCCAGGATCTCGTAGGCCAGGTCCGCGTACGACAGCTTGCGCCACGACTCGAGCTCGTCGGCGCTGACCTGCGGATATTGCTGCGGCAGATACAGGCCGCCGTCCGGCGCCAGGCCGCCCAGCAGGATCTCGGAGAAGGTTTGCGGCACGTCATGGCCGCGGGTCGACTTGTAGTTCATCGTGATGGTGGCCTGCCGGGCCGTGCCGTGCCCGGTGCGGGCGGCGGCGCGGCCATCGGCGCGGCTTCAGTTCAGTTCTTCCATGCGCAGGCGGGTGACGCCCGACAGCACCGTGGGCAGCGCCTCGATCTTGGCGATGGCCGCGTTGACCTGCTTCTCGCGCGCCAGGTGCGACAGCATGATGATATCGGTCTGCGGTTCGCCCTCGCGCGACTCCTTCTGCAGCATCGCATCGATCGAGATGCCGGAATCGGCCAGGATGCGGGTGATATCGGCCAGCACGCCGGTCTGGTCCGACACGCGCATGCGCAGATAGTAGCTGCTGGTGACTTCCTCGATCGGCAGCACCGGCACGCTGGACAGCTCGTCCGGCTGGAACGCCAGGTGCGGCACGCGATGCTCCGGATCGGCGGTATGCAGGCGGGTCACGTCGACCAGGTCGGCGATCACCGCCGACGCGGTCGGCTCGGCGCCGGCGCCCTTGCCGTAGTACAGCGTGGCGCCGACGGCGTCGCCCTGCACCAGCACCGCGTTCATCGCGCCCTCGACGTTGGCGATCAGCCGCGAGGCAGGCACCAGCGTCGGATGCACGCGCAGCTCGATGCCGTCCTCGCGGCGGCGCGTCAGGCCCAGCAGCTTGATGCGGTAGCCCAGTTCCTCGGCGTACTGGATGTCGATCGCGGACAGCCGCGTGATGCCCTCGACGTGGGTCTTGTCGAACTGCACCGGCATGCCGAAGGCGATCGCGCTCATCAGCGTGATCTTGTGCGCGGCGTCGACGCCCTCGATGTCGAAGGTCGGATCGGCCTCGGCATAGCCCAGCCGCTGGGCTTCCTTCAGCACGGTGTCGAAGTCCAGGCCCTTGTCACGCATCTCGGACAGGATGAAGTTGGTGGTGCCGTTGATGATGCCGGCGATCCACTGAATGCGGTTGGCGCTCAGGCCTTCGCGCAGCGCCTTGATGATCGGAATGCCGCCGGCCACCGCGGCCTCGAACGCGACCATCACGCCCTTGCTGCGCGCGGCCTCGAAGATCTCGTTGCCGTGCACGGCCAGCAGCGCCTTGTTGGCGGTCACCACATGCTTGCCGTTGGCGATCGCCTGCAGCACCAGCTCGCGCGCGATGCCATAGCCGCCGATCAGTTCGACCACGATGTCGATGTCGGGGTGGCTGACCACCTCGCGCGCATCGGCCACCACCTGGACCTGCCCACCGGTCAGCTCACGCGCGCGCTCGGTGTTCAGGTCGGCCACCATCGTAATCTCGATACCGCGGCCCGCGCGGCGGCGGATCTCCTCCTGGTTGCGCTTGAGCACGTCGAACGTGCCGCTACCGACGGTACCGATGCCGAGCAGGCCTACTTTGATGGGGTTCATGGTCAATCAGATTCCAGTTTGCAAATGGGGAAGCGCGACGGAGCGTGGGTTCGGAGCCGGCCGCAGCCGCAGCCGCAACCAGTGAGTCGGTCAGGCCGTCGCGCCGTGTCGTTTTCGATAGGACTCGAGGAAGCGGCCGACGCGGCCGATCGCTTCGCGCAGATCCTCTTCGTGCGGCAGGAAGACGATGCGGAAATGGTCCGGCCTGGCCCAGTTGAAGCCGGTGCCCTGCACCAGCAGCACCTTCGATTCCTGCAGCAGCTCGTAGATGAATTCCTGATCGTCCTGGATCGGATACATCGACAGGTCGAGCTTCGGAAACAGGTACAGCGCCGCCTTCGGCTTGACGCAGGTCACGCCGGGGATCTGCGTGATCAGCTCGTAGGCCAGGTCGCGCTGGCGGCGCAGGCGCCCGCCCTCGGCCACCAGGTCGTTGATGCTCTGGTAGCCGCCGAGCGCGGTCTGGATCGCCCACTGGCCCGGCACGTTGGCGCATAGCCGCATCGAGGACAGCATGTTCAGGCCCTCGATATAGTCGTGCGCGGGACGCTTGTCGCCCGACACCACCATCCAGCCGGCGCGGTAGCCGCAGGAGCGGTAGTTCTTCGACAGGCCGTTGAACGTCACGGTCAGCACATCGGTCGACAGCGCGGCGATCGACGTGTGCGTATGGCCGTCGTACAGCACCTTGTCGTAGATCTCGTCGGCGAAGATGATCAGCCCGTGTTGGCGCGCGATCGCGACGATCTCGCGCAGCAGCTCGTCCGAGTACAGCGCCCCGGTCGGGTTGTTCGGGTTGATCACGACGATGGCCTTGGTGTTCGGCGTGATCTTCGCGCGGATGTCGTCCAGGTCCGGCATCCAGTCGTTGGCCTCGTCGCACAGGTAGTGCACCGGGGTCCCGCCCGACAGGCTGACCGCCGCGGTCCACAGCGGGTAGTCCGGCGTGGGCACCAGCACCTCGTCGCCGTTGTTCAGCAGCGCGTTCATCGACATCACGATCAGCTCGGACGCGCCGTTGCCGACATAGATGTCGTCCAGGCCCACGCCATGGATGTTCTTCTGCTGGGTGTAGTGCATGATCGCCTTGCGCGCGGCGAAGATGCCCTTCGAATCCGAGTAGCCCGCCGAGTTCGGCAGGTTGCGCATCATGTCCTGCTGGATCTCCTCCGGCGCATCGAAGCCGAACACGGCCAGGTTGCCGATATTGAGCTTGATGATCTTGTGCCCTTCTTCCTCCATCTGCTTGGCCTTCTCCAGCACCGGGCCGCGGATGTCGTAGCAGACGTTGTTCAGCTTGTTGGATTTCTGGATCGGTTTCACGGCGTGGTCGGGCAGGAGTCTGGCGGAGACAAAGGGAGCGAGGGGCCGCCGGTTCGTGCGGCGGCGAACAGGGAATCTGCGTAAAACAGGGGATTGTCCGGAGCGCGCTTCGCTGCACTGCGGGGCGATGCGGAGGCAGCGCGGCCGGCAGGAAGGCAAAGGCTATAATTTAGCGGATTATGACAGACTTCGGGCAGGGATCTTGCGATGCAGCGTGGGCAAGCGCGACCGCCAGCGCCCCGCTCCGGCCTGCCGGCCGCCGCTGCGCCGACAAGGCTCCGGACACGCTGCTCACCCGCTCCCTATTCGATTCCCTTCCCGATTCGCTTCCCGATTCCCCTCCCGATCCCCGCAAGGTTCCCCCGTGAAACTCCATGCCGACCAGCCCAACGCCATGAACACCGTCACGGCGTATGGCCCGGGCTATATCGAGATCAACAAGGTGCGCTACACCACCTCCGTGCTGGTGATGCCCGAGGGCGAGGTACGGCCCTGGCCGGTCCAGCGCTTCGAGGACCTGGCCGCGGACCAGTTCGAGGGGCTGCTCGACCATGCCCCCGAGGTGGTGCTGCTCGGCACCGGCGACCGCCTGCGCTTTCCGCACCCGCGCCTGACCGCCGCGCTATCCCGCCGCCATATCGGCGTCGATGCGATGGACATGCCGGCGGCCTGCCGCACCTACAACATCCTGATGGCCGAAGGCCGCAAGGTGGCGGCGGTGCTGCTGCTCGAAGACACGCCCGCCGGAGGCTGAGGGCGCCGTCGCCACCGGTCCGCCGATGTCTGCCCGACGCCACGCTTGAACTATGCCGACGCGCCCTCATTTGCCGTGAGCATGGCCATGCCCGCCTTCCCCGCCCGCCTCGACCGGCCTTTGCCCGAGCCGGCGCGGAGCCAGTTCCCGGCAAGCCGATTTCCCCAGCGCCGCTTCCTCCAGGAGCCATAAGAATGACAGTGAGTCTCAACCAGGCCGTTCCCGATTTCAGCGCACCGGCCACCGGCGGCACCTTCCGCCTCGCCGACTACCGCGGCAAGACGGTGGTGCTGTACTTCTATCCGAAGGACAACACCCCCGGCTGCACCAACGAGGCGATGGACTTCCGCGATCAGCACGAGGCCTTCGAGGCCGCTGGCGCCGTGGTGTTCGGCATCTCGCGCGACAGCATGAAATCGCACGAGAACTTCAAGGCCAAGCTGGAGCTGCCGTTCGAACTGATCTCGGATGCCGACGAGGCGCTGTGCCAGCAGTTCGATGTCATCAAGATGAAAAAGCTCTATGGCAAGGAGGTGCGCGGCATCGAGCGCAGCACCTTCGTGATCGACGGCAAGGGCAAGCTGCGCCACGAACTGCGCGGCATCAAGGTACCCAGCCACGTCGACGAAGTGCTCGAACTGGTGCGCGCGATGTGACGTTCACCTGGGCAATTGCCAAACGGAAATCGTTCGGATACATTGCCCCGTAATGAGTTCAGATTCTGGTTGCCACGCTGCTTCTCCCCTCCGGCCCAGGCGCACGATGCCCAGGGCCGGTAGCGGAACTGCCGTGCCGTCCGCCCGCACAAGACAAGCCGCCTCGCCCGCTCAACGGGCCCGGCGGCTTTTTCGTCTGTGCGCGGCCCCGCCCCGTTTTCCCTCCCCCTGAAAGGAACGCCCAGCATGCCGCTGCCGACCATGCCCGCCAAGCCTGCACAACTGCTGGACCCGAGCGAGTTCGCTCCGGTTGCAAGGTTGACCAAGTCCGCGACGCAGGCAAAAAAGCCCGTTCCGGCCCTGGAACGCGTGGCCCTGCTTGAAAGCGGACCCAGCGAAGTCGCCGCGCCCGCGGTGCAGGCCCGTGCCGCCGGCACCCGAGCCCGCGCCAAGGACATGCCCGGCGCACCGGTGGCGACCACGCCGGCCCCGCCCGTATCGCTGGTCAAGACCAGCACCGGCACCACCGGCCGCCGCCAGCGCAAGGACACCGGTCCCGCCAAGCTGTTCGTGCTCGACACCAATGTGCTGATGCACGATCCGACCTCGCTGTTCCGCTTCGAAGAGCACGACATCTATCTGCCGATGATGACGCTCGAGGAGCTGGACAACCACAAGAAGGGGATGAGCGAAGTCGCCCGCAACGCGCGCGCGGTCAGCCGCACGCTCGACGCGCTGGTGGCCGGCACCGACGGCGTGCTCGACGAAGGCTTGCCGCTGGCCAAGCTGGGCAACCGCGACGCGCAGGGAACGCTGTTCTTCCAGACCCGCCTGAACGACACCAAGCTGCCGGAAGGCCTGCCCGAGGGCAAGGCCGACAACCAGATCCTGGCGGTGGTCAGCGCGCTGCGGCAGCAGCATCCCGAGCGCGACGTCGTGCTGGTGTCCAAGGACATCAACATGCGGATCAAGGCCCGGGCGCTGGGCCTGCCGGCCGAGGACTATTTCAACGACCAGGTCCTCGAGGACAAGGACCTGCTGTACTCGGGCGTGATGGTGCTGCCCAACGATTTCTGGACCAGGCACGGCAAGGGCGTCGAGAGCTGGCAGGACCCGAAGACCGGCGCGATGTTCTACCGGCTGACCGGCCCGCTGGTGCCCTCCTTCCTGGTCAACCAGTTCGTCTACCTCGAACCGATGGACGGCAGCCTGCCGCTGTATGCGCAGGTCAAGGAGATCAATGGCAAGACCGCGCTGCTGCAGACGCTGAAGGACTACACGCATCACAAGAACAACGTCTGGAGCGTGACCGCGCGCAACCGCGAGCAGAACTTCGCGCTGAACCTGCTGATGAATCCCGACATCGACTTCGTCACGCTGCTCGGCCAGGCCGGTACCGGCAAGACGCTGCTGGCGCTGGCCGCGGGGCTCGAGCAGGTGCTGGACCAGAAGCTGTACAACGAGATCATCGTGACGCGCGCCACCGTGCCGGTCGGCGAGGACATCGGCTTCCTGCCCGGCACCGAGGAAGAGAAGATGCAGCCGTGGATGGGCGCGTTCGACGACAACCTCGAGGTGCTGCAGAAGAGCGACGACAGCGCCGGCGAATGGGGGCGCGCCGCGACGCAGGAACTGATCCGCTCGCGCATCAAGGTCAAGAGCATGAACTTCATGCGCGGCCGCACCTTCGTCAACAAGTTCGTCATCATCGACGAGGCGCAGAACCTGACGCCCAAGCAGATGAAGACGCTGGTCACGCGCGCGGGCCCCGGCACCAAGATCGTCTGCCTCGGCAACATCGCGCAGATCGACACGCCGTACCTGACCGAGGGCTCGTCGGGCCTGACCTTCGTGGTCGACCGCTTCAAGGGCTGGAGCCACAGCGGCCATATCACGCTGGCCCGGGGCGAGCGTTCGCGCCTGGCCGACCACGCGGCGGACGTGCTGTGAGCGGACCGACGCAAGCGATGCGAGCCGATCGCTGGCGGCGCGGCTGCCGCGCGCTGATTCCCTATGTGGTGGCGACGGGCGCGGCCACCGCGCCCGGCCTGCTGCGCGCGCAGGCCATCTCCGAACCGGCCGCGGCGCCACCGCCCGCCGCCACCGCGCCGGCGCCCGGCGCTGTCCAGCCATCGATGCAGACGCCCACGCCTGCCCCTGCACCGGTGGCCGCTCCACCGGTCAACGAACCGGTGATCCGCACCGTCGGCGCGGTCAGCTATGTCTGCGGCGGCGTCGGCGAGGACGAGCAGCGCCGGCTCGCCGCACGCCAGAAGCAGTTCAACATGGGCGTGCTGTTTACGCAGGGCGCGACCGGCGAATACCTGGCCGACGTCGAGGTCCGACTGATGCGCGAAGGCCACGAAGTGGCGCGATTTCGTACCGAAGGGCCGCGCTGCCTGATCAAGGCGCCGGAGGGCCGCTACAATGTGCACGCCACTTACAACGGCCAGCCCAAGTCCATGACCGTCGGCACCGGCACCTACGACGCGCAGTTGCGCTGGTAGCCATCCGGGCATCGCGGACAGCGATGCCCCGGTCGATGGACCCGCACCGGCTGGCTCCCCAGTCCATGCGATCGACCAGCACCGGCCTTCTTTCTTCGCTTCTATCGATCCCATCGCTGCGGTCGCCGCGCTCGGCGGCAATCGGCACGCGCCCGCTGCTGCTGGGCGCCCTCGCCCTGCTGCTCGCGGCCTGCGCCAGCACGCCGCCGTCGCGCCATGGCGGCCATGCCCGCGGCACGCCGCGCGCGCCGATCGTCGAGCCGAGCGCCGGCCTCGAAGAGATCTCGATCCAGGCGATGTCGCTGGTCGGCACGCCCTACCGCTACGGCGGCAATACCCCCGATTCCGGCTTCGACTGCAGCGGCCTGGTCCGCTATGTCGTAGCGCGCGCGGCCAATGTCAACCTGCCGCGCACCACCGAGGCCATGGGCGGCCGCGGCACGCCGCTGGCGCGCGAACAGGTCGCCTCGGGGGATCTGGTGTTCTTCAACACCACGGGGCGCGCGAACTCGCATGTCGGCATCTACGTGGGCCAGAACCGCTTCGTTCATGCACCATCGACCGGCGGCACCGTGCGGCTCGAGGACATGACCAAGCCCTATTGGGCGTCGCGCTACAACGGCGCGCGGCGCGTCGCCACTGCCGCGGTACCGGCTGCGCCGAGCACGCCGGTTCCTCCGGCGGTGCCGGCGGCTCCGGCCGTGCCGGCTTCGCCGCCCCCGGTCCCCGCCGCGCCTGCGCCGCTGCCTGTGCCGGTACCGGACGACGACGACCCGATCGCCGCCTTCGCCAACCGCTGAGTCGGCGGCACTGGCCGCGCCACGGCGCGCCAAAGACAAAGGCCAGGCAAACGCCTGGCCTTTCCTTTCACTGGTTGCCCGTGCGGGCGGAGCTCACAGCAGATGCCGCCCGATCCACCAGGCGATCGCCGACATGAAGGCCGACGCCGGAATGGTCAGCACCCACGCCCAGACGATATTGCCCGCCACACCCCAGCGCACCGCCGAGGTCTTGCGCACCGAGCCGACGCCGACGATGGCGCCGGTGATGGTATGCGTGGTCGAGACCGGCACGCCCAGCGTCGAAGCGAGGAACAGCGAGATCGCGCCGCCCGTCTCCGCGCAGAAGCCGCCGACCGGCTTGAGCTTGGTGATCTTCTGGCCCATCGTCCGCACGATCCGCCAGCCGCCGAACAGCGTGCCCATGCCGATCGCGACATAGCAGCTGACGATGACCCAGGTCGGCGGCTCGCTGGCGCTCTGCATCACGTGGCCGCTGGCGATCAGCAGCATCCAGATGATGCCGATGGTCTTCTGCGCATCGTTGCCGCCGTGGCCCAGGCTGTAGAGCGAGGCCGAGACCAGCTGCAGGCGGCGGAACCAGCGGTCCACCCGCGACGGCGGCGTGCGGAAGAAGGTCCAGCCGACCACGAGCATCAGCAGCGAGCCGAGCAGCATGCCCATCAGCGGCGAGATCAGGATGAAGGCGACGGTCTTCAGCAGGCCGCTGGCGACCAGCGCACCGGTACCCGCCTTGGCCACCGCCGCGCCCACCAGGCCGCCGATCAGCGCGTGCGAGGACGACGACGGGATGCCGTAGTACCAGGTGATCAGGTTCCATGCGATGGCCCCGACCAGCGCGCCGAAGACCACATAGTGGTCGACGATATTGACGTCGATGGTGCCCGTGCCGACCGTGGCCGCCACCTTCAGATGGAAGACGAAGATCGCGACCACGTTGCAGACGGCGGCCAGCGCCACCGCGTGGTGGGGCTTGAGCACGCCGGTCGACACCACGGTCGCGATCGAGTTCGCGGCGTCGTGAAAGCCGTTCATGAAATCGAACAGCAAGGCGAGCGTCACCAGCAGGACGATCACCCACAAGCTCATTTGTACAGTCTGCATGCCGAGTTCCGGTTGGCGCGCTCAGGCGTTTTCCAGCACGATGCCTTCGATGATGTTGGCCACGTCCTCGCACTTGTCCGTGATCGTCTCGAGCTGCTCGAAGATGGCCTTCATCTTGATCAGCCGCTTGACGTCGGTCTCGTCGCGGAACAGCTTGGAAATCGCCCCGCGCATCAACCGGTCAGCCTCGGATTCGAGCTGGTCGATCTGCTGGGCCGTCTTCAGGATCGTGCTGGCGTTGCCCATGTCCTCGAGCAGGCCGACCGCGATCTTGACCAGTTCGCAGCACTGCACGCAGATCGAGGCGAGCTTGCGGGCCTCGTCGGTCAGGCTGGTCACGTCGTACAGCGTGATGGTCTCGGCCACGTCCTCCATCAGGTCGAGGATGTCGTCCATGGTCGTGATCAGCTTGTGGATCTCGTCCCGGTCGAGCGGCGTGATGAAGGTCTTGTGCAGCAGATCGATGGTGTCGTGCGTGATCCGGTCCGCCTTCTTCTCGGTGGCCTGCACGCGCCGCGCATGCGCTTCGGCGTTGCCGAGATCGTTGATCAGCGTTTCCAGTTCGCGCGATGCGGTGACCGCGCAATCGGCGTGCTGGTTGAAGTATTCGAAGAACTTGCCCTCGGTGGGCATGAATCGGCCGAACATGGCTGTTCCTTGTCGCGGCGCGCCAGCGCGCCGTCTCGTTGGGAAGTACTGGATTGCGGGAGAGATAGCGCAACAGCCGGCGTCGCCGCCGGCTGTCACGGAAAAGCAATATTCTACAGGGTAGTCGGCGCGTGACGTACGCTTTGTGTGCCGCAACACCACAGCGCGCTGCCGGCCGACGGGGCCGCCTCGGTCAGGTATCGTTGTCGAAGAACGCCGGGCCGCCGCTGAAGTTGTCGAACTTGGTGAACTGGCCCAGGAACGTCAGCCGCACGGTGCCGATCGGACCGTTACGCTGCTTGCCGATGATGATTTCGGCGGTGCCCTTGTCCTGCGAGTCGGGGTTGTAGACCTCGTCGCGATAGATGAACAGGATCACGTCGGCATCCTGTTCGATGGCGCCCGATTCGCGCAGGTCGGACATCACCGGGCGCTTGTTGGGACGCTGCTCCAGGCTTCGGTTCAGCTGCGACAGCGCGATCACCGGGCAGTTGAGCTCCTTGGCCAGGCCCTTGAGCGAACGCGAGATCTCGGAGATCTCGGTGGCGCGGTTCTCGCCGCCGCCCGAGCCCGACATCAGCTGCAGGTAGTCGATGATGATCAGGCCGAGCTGGCCGCATTGGCGCGCCAGCCGGCGCGAACGCGCGCGCAGTTCCATCGGGTTCAGCGCCGGCGTCTCGTCGATGAACAGCTGCGCGTCGTTCATCCGCTGGATCGCATGCGTCAGCCGCGGCCAGTCCTCGTCGAGCAGCCGCCCCGTACGCAAGCGATGCTGGTCGAGCCGGCCGACCGAGCCCAGCATCCGCATCGCCAGCTGCGTGCCGGCCATTTCCATCGAAAACACCGCCACCGGCAGGCCCTGCTCCACCGCCACGTGCTCGCCGATATTCAGCGAGAACGCGGTCTTGCCCATCGAAGGACGGCCGGCGACGATGATCAGGTCGCCCGGCTGCATGCCGCTGGTCATCCGGTCCAGATCGATAAAGCCGGTCGGCACGCCGGTGACATCGGTCGTGGTATCGCGGTGATAGAGCTCGTCGATCCGTTCGACCACCTGCGTCAGCAGCGGCTGGATCTCCTGGAAGCCCTTCTGCCCGCGCGAGCCTTCCTCGGCGATCGCGAACACCTTGGATTCGGCCTCGTCCAGCAGCTCGCGCACCTCGCGGCCCTTCGGCGCGAACGCCGAGGTCGCGATGTCGTCGGCCACCGTGACCAGCTTGCGCAGCACCGAACGTTCGCGCACGATCTCCGCGTAGCGGCGGATATTGGCCGCGCTCGGCGTGTTCTGCGCCAGCGAGTTCAGATACGCGAGACCGCCGACTTCCTCGGCCTTGCCGGCCACCTGCAGCATCTCGTAGACCGTGATCACGTCGGCCGGCTTGGTGTCCGAGATCAGCCGCGCGATGCTCTGGAAGATCATCCGGTGATCGAAGCGATAGAAGTCCGCCTCGGACAGGAAATCGGCGATGCGGTCCCAGGCCGCGTTATCCAGCAGCAGGCCACCCAGCACCGATTGCTCGGCCTCGATGGAATGCGGCGGGACTTTGAGATTGTCGAGTTGGGGATCGGCGACGGGCGCGTTCATGGGGGGCAATTATAGCGGCCTGCTCGCGCTGGGCCGAGCGATTCTCGGCGGGCGGAGCGAGCGGATGACGGTGGCACCGTGCGCGCCGCGCGCATGCGCGCCGGCGGCCAAAAGAAAAAGGCAGAAGCGGCTGTCAGCCTGCTTCTGCCTTCCTGCTGTCTTGTTACTGGCCTGGCCCCGGCGGCGCGAGCGGATGTCGCACAGCGCGCGGGTCACGGCCGGCAAGCTTAGACGTGCTCGCCCAGCACCGAGACGGTGATGTCGACCGCGACGTCCGTGTGCAGCGACACGCTGATCGGATAGTCGCCGACCATCTTCAGCGGACCGTTCGGCAGACGAATCTGCGACTTCTCGAGCTTGAAGCCCTGACCAGCCAGCGCTTCGGCGATGTCGGCGTTGGTCACCGAGCCGAACAGACGGCCGTCCACGCCCGACTTCTGCGTGATCTGGACGGTCAGGCCGCTCAGCTTCTCGCCTTCGGCTTGCGCAGCGGCCAGCTTCTCGGCGGCAGCCTTTTCCAGCTCGGCGCGCTTGGCCTCGAATTCTTCGATGGCGGTCTGCGTCGCGCGGCGGGCACGCTTGGACGGGATCAGGAAGTTACGGGCGTAACCATCCTTGACGCGAACGATGTCACCCAGGTTGCCCAGGTTGACGACTTTTTCCAGCAGAATGACTTGCATCGTGTTTTCTCCTTAGCGACCAGGCGATCAGTTCTTGTGCAGGTCGGTGTACGGCAGCAGCGCCAGGAAGCGGGCGCGCTTGATTGCCGTGTCGAGCTGACGCTGATAGTGCGCCTTGGTGCCGGTCAGACGAGCCGGCGTGATCTTGCCGTTGTCGCCGATGAAGTCCTTCAGCGTGTCCAGATCCTTGTAGTCGATCTGTTCGACGCCGGCCACGGTGAAGCGGCAGAAGCGCTTGCGCTTGAACAGCGGGTTCTGCTGCTGGAAGCGCTTCTTGTTCTTGTTGTCACGTTTGACGAATGCCATGGTTCAATCCTTTACGAATGCTTTACATCCAGTGATGTGAAAGACGAGAGCCTTGCTGTTGCGGTGCTTGCGGGCGAGAAAGCCTTCGCAGTCGAGCACCGTGCCGAGCGGCGTACGCTCGAGGTGCTGGCCGACCGGACCGACGCCCATCGCGGCGATCGCGAACTCGACCTGCCGCGGCGTCTGCGCTTCGACCACCTCGCCGCCGTATTGCAACAGGCAATTGACGACGGGGATACCGGCCGGCGTATAGCGCAACGCGTCGCGCTCGACGAGGGTGGCGTGCAGCCTCAGCTGGTTCATCGCGCCACCGCCCCTCGCATGCCGCCCCGGTCATGCCGGAGCGAACCGCACACAGCAGACCGCACTCAGGCGGCCTGGCCTTCGCTGGTTTGCTGCGAAGCCTTGCGGGCTTCTTCGCGCTGGACTTCCTTCATCATCGGCGACGGGGCCGTTTCGGCCTTCTTCGTCTGGACGATCAGGTGGCGCAGCACGGCGTCGTTGAACTTGAACGCGTGTTCGAGTTCAGCCAGCGTGTCCTTGCCGCACTCGATGTTCAGGCAAACGTAGTGAGCCTTGGCCAGCTTCTGGATCATGTAGGCCAGTTGACGACGGCCCCAGTCTTCCACGCGATGCACCTGGCCGTTCTGCGACGTGACCAGCGTCTTGTAACGCTCGATCATGGCCGGCACTTGCTCGCTCTGGTCCGGATGGACGATGAATACGATTTCGTAATGACGCATTGACGCTCCTTTTGGGATAAGCCGCCCGGGCGTCAAGTCCGGTGCAGCAAGGGTTAAATAGCCCGCGAGTATAGCCCGGAACGGCCACGACGGCAAGCCGGATGGATTCAGGGCTGGATTGGCGATTGTGCGGGCCAGACGCTCCTTCAGATCTGCGCGAAGAACTGTTGCAGCCGAACCGGATCGCCGCCCAGGACCGGCTCTGCGCCAAGCGCCAGCAGCAACGCCACCCGGGCCTTGTACGGATTCAGGTCGCCAGCGGACACGAAGGCCCCCGCGGCAGGATTAGGCTGAGCCGGCGCGATCACATTACCGGCGCCGGTGCGCGTGCTGCGCACCACCGCGACACCGGCCCGCGCCGCATCGGCGAGCGCGGCCACCAGCGTCTCGTGGATCGATCCATTGCCGGCGGCCGCGACTACCACGCCGCGCACGCCGCCGGCCACCAGCGCATCGACCACCACGCGACCCGGCTCCGCGTAGCTGGCGACGATTTCAACCGCCGGCCACTGCTGCGGCAGCGGCAAGGCCTGACGCGGCAGCCGCAGCGGCGCGCGCGTGAAGCGCACCAGCGCATCCTGCACCAGCCCGATCGGCCCGGCGCCCGGCGAAGCGAACGCATCGACGGCCGAGGTATGCGCCTTGACCGCGTCGCGCCCGGCGTGGATCTCCTGATTGACCACCACCAGCACGCCTTTGCCCGCCGCCTCCGGATGCGCCGCGACGCGGACGGCATCGAGCAGATTCAGCGGCCCATCGGCCGACAGCGAGGTCGCCGGCCGCATCGCGGCGGTCAGCACCACCGGCACGCTGGCCACGCCCGCCAGGTGCAGCAGCATCGCCGTCTCTTCCAGCGAATCGGTGCCGTGCGTGATGACAATGCCGGCCACGTCGTCCTGCGCGGACCAATGGTGGACCCGCGCCGCCAGCCGCGCCCACAGGCCGAACGACATGTCCTTGCTGTCGACCTGCGCGACCTGCTCGGCCTCGATCCGCGCGACATCCTTGAGCGCCGGCACCGCGTCGAGCAGCGCCGATACCGGCACTGTCGCCGCCTGATAGCGGGCGCTGCTGGCGGCGCTGGACGAGGAACCGGCGATGGTGCCGCCGGTGGCGAGAACGATTACGCGAGGCAGGGTCATGGGCACGAGATGTTCGTAAACAGGCGGCGATTGTACCCGCCGGGACAGGGCACTCCCCTACGGTCTTGCCCTGCCCCGCGGTCGGACCGTACGCAGCCGAAAGTGGACGACGATGCAAATTCCTCTTGCACTTCGACCGATACTGTATAAAATCACAGCACACTGTTCAAACGTACAGTGTTGCACATGGCGGTCCCCGATGCTCCCTCCCCGCGCGCCTCACGGCTTGCGGCGACGACCGGACCGCCACCGGATACAACAACACGGACAAGCCATGGCGACTCTGACACCCCGGCAGCAGCAGATCTTCGACCTGATCCGCAACACCATCCGGCAGACCGGCATTCCGCCGACCCGCGCCGAGATCGCTGCGGAATTCGGCTTCTCGTCGCCGAATTCGGCCGAAGAACATCTGCGCGCGCTGGCTCGCAAGGGCGTGATCGAGCTGACCCCCGGCGCTTCGCGCGGCATCCGGCTCAAGGTCAATCGCAGCGACTCCGAAATGCCGGACCAGTTCTCGCTGCCGATGGCCGGCGTGATGCAGCTGACGCTGCCGCTGGTCGGCCGCGTCGCCGCGGGTAGCCCGATCCTGGCAGCCGAGCACATCGACCGCCAATACCAGGTCGACGCCTCGGTCTTCGACGAACGCCCCGATTACCTGCTGCGCGTGCGCGGCATGAGCATGCGCGATGCCGGCATCTTCGATGGTGACCTGCTGGCGGTCAAACGCGCGCAGGACGCGGCCAACGGCAAGATCGTGGTGGCCCGTATCGGCGAGGACGTGACCGTCAAACGGCTCAAGCACCGCGGCGATGCGATCGAGCTGATCGCCGAGAACCCCGACTTCGCCAACATCATCGTGAAGCCCGGACGCGAGGAATTCTCGCTCGAGGGCATCGCGGTCGGACTGATCCGCCAGTCCGGTTTCTAGCGCAACCAAGCAATCCGGCAGGCGCCGCCGCCTTGGCGCCAACTCAGTCATGCAGCCGCACGAGCCGCAGGGCCCCGTGTTGCCGCAAGACTTCCGCTGACGCCTTACCGAAGAGGACCACCATGCTGCAAGCCGACCGCTCCCTGACCCGCTACCCCGTCAAGCCGACGCCGTTCCGCCAGTCCAAAGGTGTCCGCATCTATCAGGGCGCGCAGCGCCGCACGATGGTCGGCAGCATGGCCGCGATCTGCCGGATGCTCGAACTCGATCAGCCGGGCGTGAAGCTGAACGCGTGAGCAAGTCTCGCTCGTGGGACCGCTGCGACAAGATCGACTGCGTTGAAGGTGTGAGAGCACGCTTGCGCGAAGCGTGAGATACGGCGGTCCGGCGACAAGCGACGCTTCTCGCGCATCGCAACAAACCTTTACAACTCGGACCGTGAATTCGTCGAAGCTTGGCCTAGCCTTTTCCCATGCTTTTCGAAGGAGACGGCCATGCCTTCGTCAGACGACACCATCAAGCTGCTTCGTCCCGGTCGCCGCACCATGAACTGGCACGACGTCGCACTGATTGCAGCCGGTTGGATCGCGCTGTGTGTCGGTGTCGGATGGACGATCACCAAGGCCGCTGCTCGGTTGGTCTGAAGACCACGAGCGCCCTCGCCCGCCAGCCGGTTTGTCTCGGCACAAAGCAAAACAGCCGCTCGATGAGCGGCTGTTTGCATGGGATCTTGGGGTGGCTGATGGGACTCGAACCCACGACGACAGGAATCACAATCCTGGACTCTACCAACTGAGCTACAGCCACCGTAGCGCCGTCGTCAGTACTGCTCGACGGAAACCAAGATTATACAAACTTCGTTTGGCGATGGCTAGTACTACGCACAAAAATTTTCGTGCAACCGAATGACGTATCAGGACCACCGGGCTTCGAGCCGAATTGCCTCGTGGATCGCATCGAGCGTCTCCTGCTCGGTCTGATAGGTGCCTGGCAGTCTTCGGCTCCTGCCGTTCAGCACATCGGTCTGCAGTGAGGCGGCGGCGGCCGCATCGGTGCCGCGATGCCAGCAGTAGCGCGCGGTCCAGGTACCGTTCTGCAGCCGCTCGACCACCCAGACGACGCGGAAGCCTTCGAACGCGACACCAAACAAGCCGTCTTCTTCTTCCATTCCACCCTCCGAGGCCAGATCTTCTTGTCGTTTTTGGCTACATCTTGCCATCACCCGGTTGGGGGGTCATCTCTTTGGATGAGGTAAACGAGAACTGTTAGCGGCGACGTTGCTCCGCGGCATCATGCAGAACGGGGAGAAAGCGAGCCGCGGACCGAGCGGAGCGGCAGACAGAGAGCGGGAAGGAGGACCGCTGCGGGAAGCGCCAGGCAAAAAAAAGTCCGCACACGGCGGACTCTTAAACTCTTGCGATCTCAATGCCCTGAAGGCAATTGCAATGTAACTGTCATCGCCGCCAAGCACTATTCGGGTAAACGAAAGGACCGGCGACCGCCGGGGCCCGAGACAAAAAAAGCCCGCGCGAGGCGGGCTCCAAAATCAGTTGAAGAAAGCCCTGTATTCGAGGGCACAGACAGTTTAAGAAAATCGGAATCGGCTTGGCTATCTAGGGGAATCCCTTTCCTGGTGCCTGGAATCGCCCCAACCGGCGCCGAAAGTGCCTCGAACACGGCGGTACGGAGCTTCGGGCACCATGCCGGATTCGAAATTAGAGTCTGGCCTCCAATCGGCGGGCGCCATCCTTTCGCAACAACTACGCGGCGACCCGTCCTTCGGTCACGCCGCCTGCAGCGAGCGCTCGGCATGCAGATGGCTGCGGGCCTCCTCGAACAGTGCGTCGACGCCGTCCCGCGTGCGGATCGCGTGCATCCGGCGCGCGTCCGACAGCACGCGCCGCCATCCTCGCCCACCGGCCACGCCGCGGTACAGGCCGAGCATGTGCCGCGTCGCCGCGCCCATATACCCGCCCCGCTCCACCAGGTCGCCGATATAGCGCTGCATCGCCAGTTCGGCATCAAGGCGCGACGGCGACGGCCCCGTATCGCCGTAGTAGCGACGATCGACCTCCGCGAGCAGGAAGGGCTGATGATAGGCTTCGCGGCCAATCATCACGCCGTCGACATGGCGCAGATGCGCGTCGATCTCGTCGTAGCGCGTGATGCCGCCATTGATCAGGATTTCGAGCCGCGGAAATTCCCGCTTCAGCTGGTAGGCGACCTCGTAGCGCAACGGGGGAATCTCGCGGTTCTCCTTGGGGCTCAGCCCCTTCAGGATCGCGTTGCGCGCATGGACGATAAAGGTCTGGCAGCCAGCTTCGGCGATCGTCCCGACGAAATCGCGAACAAAGTCGTAATGCTCGATCGTATCGATACCGATGCGATGCTTGACAGTGACCGGCACCGACACCGCGTCGCGCATCGCTCGCACGCAGTCCGCGACCAGTTGCGGCTCGGCCATCAGGCAGGCGCCGAACGCACCGCGCTGGACACGTTCGGACGGACAACCGCAGTTCAGATTGATTTCGGCGTAGCCCCAGCGCTCGCCCAGCTTGGCGGAGGCCGCCAGATCGGCCGGCTCGCTGCCGCCCAGTTGCAGCGCGACCGGTTGCTCGGCCGGATCGAAGTCCAGATGGCGGGCGACATCGCCATGCAGCAGCGCACCGGTCGTCACCATCTCGGTGTACAACCAGGTGTGGCGGCTCAGGTGGCGATGAAAGGTGCGGCAATGACGGTCAGTCCAGTCCATCATTGGCGCCACCGAAATGCGCCTCGGATTGGCCTTCTCGGGACCGGCTGGGGCCGGGGCCGCGCCAGCGGCAAGCGATTCGGACATGACTTCGGTCGGTTATCCCGTCCATCGACGGGAACGAGGAAAACCCGCGAGTTTACCAGCCAGCCCGCAACCTTGCCCGCTCGGCGGCTCAGTCGTTCAGTCGCTGCTGCCGAGGCTGCAGTTCCAGCCCCAGCTTGACGAACAGGTCGAAGGCGTCGGCCAGCAGGTGCTGCTGGCGCGGCAGCAGACTCGCATACGGCATGTCGTAGATCGACTGGTGCGCGCCGCGGTTGCCCTTGAGTCCGCGATCGCGGGCGATATCGGACAGCAGCGCCGCGAAGCCGGACAGATCCTCGGCATCGATGGCGTTGTTCAGCACGGTGGCCAGCAACTGCGGCGAGGCAGTGGCCCAGCACCCGACCAGTTCGGCGTTGGCCGCCCCTTCCGGGAAATCGGAGGAATTGTCGCTTGCATCCATATCAGCATTGTCGGCGCTGATTTCGCCATCTTTAGACCCCCCCTACGAGAGGGGGGGGGTCTCCAGGCGGCCGCGCCGTCACGGTCAGCTTGCGGCGTTGCGCTCCACCCAGGCCGCAAAGGTCGTCAGGAATTTGCCTAGAAAGGCACGTGTCGATTCGTTGCCAATATTGCCCTGCTCATCGAACAGCTTGTCGACACCACCGATATAGGCCTCCGGCATCTGGAGCACCGGTACGTTGAGAAACACCAGCGACTGGCGCAGATGGTGATTGGCGCCAAACCCGCCGATCGCGCCCGGCGAGGCGCTGATCACGGCCCCCGGCTTGCGATCCCACGCACTCTGCCCGTACGGGCGGGAACCCACGTCGATGGCATTCTTCAGCGGCGCGGGAACCGAGCGGTTGTATTCCGGGGTGACGAACAGCACCGCGTCGGCGCGGCGAATCCGGTCACGAAACGCGGTCCAGGACGCCGGCGGGTTCTCGTCTTGGTCCTGGTTGTACAGCGACAGCTGGCCGATCTCGACGATGTCGAGCTTGAGCTCGGGCGGGGCCAACTGCGCTAGCGCCAACGCCAGCTTGCGATTGAAGGAATCCTTGCGGAGACTGCCCACCAGTACCGCGACGTCGCGTGGAGTGCTCATCGTGCTTCCTTTTCTGAAAGAGACGGGGAAAGGAAAGACTGCCGAAAGGCCGCGGGAGCAGCGATCGCCGGCCCGCGCCCAGACCACACTCTAACCCGATGTCGTTTCAGCCGTGCGCAGAGAGCCCCTGTACACCGAAGCGCGTGGTGGATTACGACCGCAAGCCAGCGAGCGGATGCTCGTCGGTGCGCCACGGACTGTCGAAGAAGGCGAGCACCTTGTTGCGCTCGACCTCGTCGAGCCGGGCTGGCCGCCACTTCGGCGCATGGTCCTTGTCGATCGCCAGCGCACGGATGCCCTCGACGCCGTCGCCGTAGCGGAACACGTCGTGCATCATGTCGAGCTCCATGCGAAGTTCGTCCTCGAGCGCCATCGTCCGCGCGCGGCGGATCTGCTCCAGCGTCACACAAAGCATCAGCGGGGAGCGCGTACGCAAGGCGGCGGCCGTTTGCGCCGACCAGTCGTCGCCGGCATCACTGACGATGGCGACGATGTCCTGCACCGTGGCCGCGCCGAAGGCCGCGTCGATCGCGTCCAGCTGGCGCGCCAGCAGGCTCGCCGCCGGATCGCAAGTGGCGCGATGCACCGCGCTGCTGGCGTCGATCGCGGCCAGCACCTCATCGCCGCTGGCAAAGTTGCCGGCACGCAGCGACGCCACCAGCTCGGCCAGCGCGTTGCTCGGCACGAAGGCATCTGCCAGGCCGGCGTACAGCGCGTCGGCGGCGTGAATCACGTTGCCGGTCAGCCCCAGAAATTCACCCAGGCGGCCGGGTGTCCGCGCCAGGAACCAGCCGCCGCCCACGTCGGGAAACAGGCCGATATTCGTCTCCGGCATCGCCATCTTGGTCCGCTCGGTGACCAGGCGCCGCCGCGCCCCTTGCGAGATGCCCATGCCGCCGCCCATCACCACGCCGTCCATCAGCGCGATATAGGGCTTCGGATAGCGGTGGATCTTGTGATTGAGCGCGTATTCCTCGACGAAGAAACGGTCCAGCGTCGGGTCGCCGGCCAGCGCGGCCTGATGGAAGAAGCGGATGTCGCCGCCCGCGCAGAAGGCCTTGCCGCCCGCGCCCGCGACCACCACGGCGACGACGCCGGGGTCGGCCGCCCACTGGTCCAGCGCTTGCGTCAGGGCGCGCACCATGTCGAGAGACAGGGCGTTCAGGGCCTGAGGGCGAGCCAGCGTCAGATAGCCGACACCGCCGACGACTTCGGTTGCAACAAACTCGGTCATGTCTCCTGTTCCTGTGGTGACGAAATGCAGGCCGCCACTGTACACCAGCCATGCCGGCCCGCTATCCGTACCAGCGGCCGGATGGCGGGATTCGGGCGGGAATCAAGCGGAATCTACGCGAGGCGGAAGCGCCCCATCAGGCCGGTCAGCCGCTGCGCCTGGTCTTCCAGCGAGGTCGCCGCGGCCGCCGCCTGCTCGACGAGCGCCGCATTCTGCTGCGTCATGCCGTCCATCTGGGTCACCGCCTGGTTCACCTGCTCGATGCCCTGCGACTGCTCCATCGAGGCGGCGCTGATGCCGCCGACGATCGCGCTGACGCGGCGAACCGCGCCGACGATGTCTTCCATCGCGCGGCCTGCATCGGCGACGATATCGCTGCCGGCGCGGACGTTGCGCACCGACTCATCGATCAACCCCCGGATTTCCTTGGACGCGGTCGCGCAACGCTGCGCCAGATCCCGCACGTCGCCCGCCACCACGGCGAAGCCACGGCCATGCTCGCCGGCGCGCGCCGCCTCGACCGCCGCGTTCAGCGCCAGGATATTGGTCTGGAACGCGATCTTTTCGATCACGTCGATGATGTCGACGATCTTGTTGGCGCTGGCGTCGATCGCCTGCATGGTGTCGACCACGCGCGTGACCGCCTCCCCGCCCCGCTCCGCCAGCCCGCTGGCGTCGCCGGCCAGCGCATCCGCTTCGCGCGCATTGTCGGCCGTCTGACGCACCGTGCCGGTCAACTGCTCCATGCTCGACGCAGTCTGTTCCAGCGAGGCCGCCTGCTCCTCGGTGCGTTGCGACAGATCCGCGTTGCCCATCGCGATCTGCCGGCTCGCCGCGGCAATCGCATCGGCGCCGGTGCGCACCTCTCCCACCATGCCGGCGAGACTCGCTTCCATGCGCGCCAACATGGCCAGCATGCGGCTGGTCTCGTTGCGGCTCTCCTCCCCGGCCAAGCCGCCGTCACGGGCTCCAGCAGGACTATGCCGCTGTGGCGACGTATCGAGAGTCCGGGCCGCGCTCAAGTCCCCGCGCGCGATCCGCTCGAATCGCCCGATCGCAATATCGAGCGGACCGACGATCGATCCGCGCAGCCGCCAGGCAAAGACAGTGCTGAATGCCAGACCAAGCACCAGCAGCGCCACGGACCACGCGCGCAGCTTCGCATAGCGCTGCTGCGAATCCTGATAGACGGCCTCGGCCGCGGCGGTCTGCAGCTTGTTCAATTCCGCATTGGCCGATGTGAACGCGATATCGAGCTTCGGAATGGTGTCGAGCACCAGCGCCATCACACGCTCGCGATCGCCCGCCTTCAGCGCGGCAATCATCGGCTCGACCCCTTGCTTGTGCAGCGCCTCCCGGCGCGCCGACACCAGCTCCGCGGCACGGTCCTCCTCCCTCCCGCGCGGCAGTGCGAGATAGGCCTTCCACGCCGTCTCCGACGCACGCGCGAATCCGGCGGCGGTATCGGCGCGCGCCAGCGCATCGGCCGGATCGGCGGCGAACGTGGCCTGATCGAGCAGCACGCGCACCAGCAACTGGTTCGCGCGCGCCTCGGACAGGTGCATTGCAGCGGTCAGCTGATGCTGATAGATCTGCCGCGTGGCATCGTTGCTGCGGGACATGCCAAGCCAGCCAAAGGCGCCGACGATCAGCAGGATCAAATTGGTAACGACAATCAGGCCCCACAATCTGGCGCCAATGGTGGTGTTGCGAAACATTCGAGCTCCCCGGTCTTTTCGTGCGATCGCGGCATGTGCGCCGCCCCGCTATCAACGGCGTGCCCGGGCATTCCTTGACGGCATCGGAACGAAAGACTGTGTAACCGTCCGATGTACGAATCGGGCCGCCGCCGACCGCTCGAATCGAGCGATGGACCGTAGAATCGCCAGATCTGATCGCCGGAGAACCACCATGACCGTCAAGCGCATCGTCGCCAATATCGCAACCCCGAACATCGACCAAGCCCAAGCGTTCTATGGCGATTTGCTCGGCATGGAAGTCGTGATGGATCACGGCTGGATCCGGACTTATGCGACCGGACAGCACACCACGCCGCAGATCAGCATCGCGACCGAAGGAGGCTCCGGTACCCCGGTGCCGGACCTGTCGATCGAAGTCGACAACCTCGACGAGGTCCATGCCAAGGCCGTACAGGCTGGCTTGTCGATCGAATACGGCATCGCCGAGGAACCCTGGGGCGTGCGCCGCTTCTTCGTCCGCGATCCGTTTGGCAGGCTGGTGAACATCCTGTGCCACCTCTAAGCAAGATGGCTCCGCTTCGCAACGGCGCGGGCATAAAAAAGCCCGATGCCGGTGAAGGCATCGGGCAAATACAACCGACTAGGAAATAGGCGCTGACGAGACACGGCGACCGGCGCAGTACCGCTGATGGGGGCAGCGGCTCTGTTACCGCCCTACGCATCTCGTCCTCGCCCGCTGATACCTTAGTTCCAGCGTGCCGTGTCTCATACTGAAAACAGGCTCGGTTCTGTAGAGAACCGACGGCGCTGGCCCAACGCGAAGCGAAGACGGTCGCCATCATCGCGAAAAGGGCATCTTCTATCGCCTCAAGGCGGGAAACGCCCTTGTTGACCTGCGCGGCCTGGCGTCGCCTTCGAACACAGCAATCCGGACTGGCTGACGGAGCGCCCAATGCGGGACGGCCTTGCCGGAGCGGCCCTTTCGGAAGCACGAGCGTTGATCATGGAATGTGAAAGAAGGAAACCCGAATCCGACAGAAGCTTCTCCGACTGGTGGCGTAATGGCTGCCCGGCCCTTTCCATGGAGGAGATATGCCGTTCTGCAACGACACCCGCTATTTCACGCAAGAGGAAGATCCCGCTTACGAGCTCGTCCTCGCCCCTGGTGCCCAGGCACCGTACTCGGGCATCTATCGATGTGAGGGCTGCGGTTCCAGCGCCATCTCGCCTCGTGAACAACCATTGCCCCCGCCGAACCACCATGTTCATGGGGCCCTGCAGGGACACATCCGCTGGCGGCTGATCGCCAGAACGACCCACCCGTAATCCCGATGCCCGCAATGGGTTGACCCGTCAGGCCGGTACCCGAAACGCCCGATGAAGCTCGTCGGGCGTTTTGCATTGGAGCCTTGCCCGGTACGGCTGACGGGCAAAAAAAAGCCCGATACCACCAAAGGTATCGGGCAAAAACAACCGATCAGGAAATGGGCTCGGACGAGACGCGGCGACCGGCGCATTGCCGCCGATGGGGGCAGCGGCTCTGTTACCGCCCTACGCACCTCGTCGTCGCCCGGTGATACCTTAGTTCCAGCATGCCGCTCCTCATACTGAAAACGGGCTCGGTTCTATAGACAACCGACGAAGCCCGGCCAAGCACCAAGCCATGATGGTCCGATCGCCCGGCGAAGCACCGCCCGCAGACAACAAAAAAGCCCGCGTGGCGCTAACTACGCGGGCTTCTTCTTCGACTCGACTGCGTTTCTACTCGTCTTCCAACACTGCGATCAGGGCGTCGGCGTACTGAACGGCCCGCTTCGCGGTGGCCTCCACTTCGAGTTCGCCCGACATACTGGTGACCAATCCTTGCATCGCCATCGCGGCAAGATGCAGTCGTTGGCTTGTCGACGAAGCGGCGTAGAAGGACAGGTCGTCGAGACGTTCGACGATCTCTCTCACATGCTTGACGAGCTCTTGCGAATGGCTTTCGTCCATACTTCCTCCCTTCAGGGGTTGAGGAGCTGTCATGGTGCCAAGCCGAACCGGAACAAAGAAGCAGTTGATGATGGGAATCTTCGATACCGGAACGGAAATCGAAGGTTTGCGGTGCGCGGCTTTGCAGCTCGTCGATCGATGAGGCGCCGCAGTGACATGACCCATGCCCAAGCGGCACTCCCCGGCCGACCTGCCGGCGCCGACGGCTGAAGAGCCGCGCGACATCTGGGAGCGAAGCGGCTGCCTGACGTGACATGCTATGGGAAATCGCGCGCCTGCGGCAGCGTGTCGCCTCGACACACTAGTTCATAGCGCTGTTCGAGGCCGGCCAGCCCGGCGCAAAGTTGTGGCACACACCTACCTGGCCAAGTTCGACCGAGCCGTGCGCGCTCGAGGACATCGAGGCCGACTACAGCGGGCACACCTTGGCTCGCGGAAATGGCGCGGCGAGATCCGTACAGACGAAGAGCTGCAGCAGTTCAAGGCGATGCACCGTGAGGCGCACGGGGATCAACAAGCGGAAGCGCCGGGGGCGTCGGTGAACCTACATTGCCATCGACGCGCCCCAACTAGACTTGATGCCATGGGGATACTGCGTTGCAGGGAGGAGCCATGACCGCCACGACCGAGTCCGTCAGGCTGCTGCGCCCCCCGCTTCTGTTCGACCGGTTATACGCGGACGCAACCGGCGAATCTCACTTCGCTCCGCTCTCCGTCGCCATGACGGAACGGGTGTTTGCCCCACCAGCGCCCGCATTCTGGGTGTCGTCCCTGGCCGAAGCCACACAGCAAGGGTTTCTCTTCCTGCCCGCCGGCTGGACCGGGGAACGCCATCCATCCCCGATTCGCATGTGGATCTTCGTGCTGTCCGGCGCCATGGAATTCCAGGCCAGCGATGGCGACAGCCGCCCACTGCCGACCGGCAGCGCGTTGATGCTTGAGGACACCTCGGGCAAGGGACATCTCAGCTGGGTTGTCGACCCCGACGATGTCACGCTGGCTGTCGTGCAGCTACCAGAGGCGTAGGCCATGGCCACCGCTCGGCCGCCCGCCCCCTACGCTGGCCGAACTCTCGCCAATCTTCTGAACCGGATGCACGTACTTGGGAAAGAGAAGGGATCAATCGTGATCGTGCCCGGCTCTCAGTGGAGCACTTGGCTGGCGTGCCGCGACCTGAGGTTGTGCGCACGTTCCTGGGCTTGTACCCGGCAGACAGGATGGCACCCGAATCAGCGCCGCCCCCGCCGCGAACGAAGAAGCCCCAACAGTCGCGAGGGGCCGTCTCCGCTTCCTGATAGGGAGTCGGGCCCCTCGCGCAAGATGGAGAGGGACGCCGATCTACGTCAACCCGCCGCCTTTTCCTTGCGATGTACCTTGGCCTTGTGGGCGGAGCGATGCGTCCGCTTGTGCTCAGCCTTTGCTTTGGTGTGAGTGTCCTTGGTGGCGTTGTCTTTGGTGGCTGCCGGCGCCGCGGGGGTCGCCGGTGTGGCCGGTGTCGCCGGGGTCGCGGGAGTGGCGCCCTGAGCGAAGGCAGCCCCGGATACCAGCATGGAAACGGCAGTGGCAAACACAGCAAGCTTGCCGGTGGTTGCAATACGCATGGAATTTCTCCTTGGGTCGATGGGAGAACTGCTGCACGGAGTTGTCGGGGTTGGCACACCACTGCCACGCCCGACAAGTCCAAGAACGCGCCGCTCAGCGGGGTCGTTGACGCGATATCAGGGGGCAGTTACGGGGCCGACTGTCGCCGCCGATTTCCTGGCGATCCGCAAAGCGCCCATAGTCTTCGCATACGAGGGCATGCGCCGAGGGAAGGTGGAAAAGGTCGAGGCCAAAGTGGCCACCGGTAAGGGAGTGCAAGCCCTTGTCGGCCTTTGCAATGTGACATACCAACGTTCCGCTGACATCCGTCATCGCCCATGGTCGCAAGCAGATGAGGCGGCCGGCGTCATTCGCTTCGTGCCGAGCAAGGCGGAGGACAGCACCGGAGAGCCGGTCGACCGGCCACTCACACCAGAGATCGCCGCGGTGCTGAAGCGGGCGCAGGACTTGCGCACATCCCGTGAGGTTCAGAAGTTGGGCGACGACTATGTCCTGACGGACATGCACGGAAGCAGAAGACAGCGCCAGCTTGCCGCGCCCAGTGGCGCGAAGCGATGGCGCGTGCGGGCCTAGGTGAGAAGGACTACACCATCAAGGATATTCGCGCGAAGGCCATGACCGATGCGAGCAAGGTCGGCTACGACCTGGACGAACTGCAGGCGGCCGGCGCTTACGCTGCCCCCCCGACGACGCAGGGCTACATCAAGCAGCGCGAGGTTCCAGTGTCACTGTCCGACTGCTGTTGCCGGCGACTTGATATTGGATGCCATCCAAGAACCTGCCTCTAGCGCGCCACAGTAGAAAAAGCAAAAGCCCGCGCAATCTTGCGATTACGCGGGCTTCAATTTGGTCGGGGCGAGAGGATTTGAACCTCCGACCACCTGCACCCCATGCAGGTACGCTACCAGGCTGCGCTACGCCCCGAAAGCACAAGAGTATATCAGAAGCCCCACCGAAATGAATAGGCGGTGGGGCGCATTTTTTAGTCCTTGGCGGCGATCTGCTTCAGTTGCGCGAGCACGTGCTGCACCTGGATCAGGTCGGCACGCAGCGCGGGGACGTCGACGGTCAAGACGGACGCGGACGGCGCGATGCCGGTGCTCGCCGGAGGCAGCGGCGCGGCCTCTTCGGGCATGGCAGGTTCGGCGTGATGCCGCCCTTCGTCGAGCCGGTTGCGCGCGCCGTTGATGGTGAAGCCCTGCTCGTACAGCAGTTCGCGGATGCGGCGAATCAGCAGCACTTCGTGGTGCTGGTAGTAGCGCCGATTTCCGCGTCGCTTGACGGGCTTGAGTTGCGTGAATTCCTGTTCCCAATAGCGCAGCACGTGCGGCTTGACGGCGCACAGTTCGCTCACTTCACCGATGGTGAAATAGCGCTTGGCGGGAATAGGCGGCAACGTGATGCGCTCGCTCGATTTATCCGACATGCAGTGGACGGACGGGTTTCAGGCCGGGCCGGCGGTGGTTGGAGTGGGATGGCGCGCCGACTCGGCGCGCAGCAGCAGCATACAGACTGGCCGCGGGAGCGGCAATGGACCGCGTCGCTACGGCCGTCGACTGTCGTCAGTTGGTCAGTCGCTGGACGCCAGCCCGGCGCGTTCCTCGACCAGGCTCTTGAGCTTCTGGCTGGCGTGGAAGGTCACCACGCGGCGTGCGGTGATCGGGATGATTTCGCCGGTCTTCGGATTGCGGCCGGGGCGTTGCGGCTTGTCGCGCAACTGGAAGTTGCCGAACCCGGACAGCTTGACGCTGTCGCCCTGCTCCAACGCTTCGCGGATCACGTCGAAGAACGCTTCGACCATGTCCTTCGATTCCCGCTTGTTGAGACCGACCTGGTCGAACAGCATCTCGGCAAGTTCGGCCTTGGTCAGGGTAGGCACCTCGGTGACGCGCGGTTCCGGCGCTTCTTCCGGCTGCGTAGCCGCGCGCCGGTCGTCAGCTTCGCCCAATGCTGCTGCGGTCATCAGAGTCGCGTGTTGGTCGTTCATCTCGTCAGTCTGCCGCCCGGATGCGGGTGCCCGGGCGGCCCATTCAGGGTTCGGGCTGTGGCTAGCCGCGCAGCCTGGCGCCGAAGGCGGCGGTGGCGGCTTCGACCATGCAGCGCACGGCGCTGTCGACGGTCTCGTCCTGGAGGGTCGCCCCAGTATCTTGCAAGGTCAAGCGGAAGGCAAGGCTTTTCTCGTCCGCGCCGATGGCCGCTGAAGCGGCCTTCGGGCGGAATTCGTCGAACAGCACGAGGCTCTGCAGATAGCGTCCGAAACCCTGCTTGTCGAGGGCGGCGCGCATCGCATCCGTGAGATCCTGCACACGCACCGTCTGCTTGACTACCAGCGCCAGGTCGCGCACGGCGGCCGGGAACTTCGAGATCTCGGCATAGCCGGGCAAGCCGATGTCGCGCACCGCGTCCAGGTCCAGTTCGAACAGCACCGGCGCGTTGCTCAGCTCGTATGCCTGCAGCCACTGCGGATGCAGCTCGCCGATGACGCCGACCGGCTTGCCGTCGAGCAGCACCGTGGCGGCGCGGCCCGGATGCAGCGCGGGATGCGAGACCGGTTCGAAGCGCGCCTGGCGCGGATGCAGCAGCGCTTCGACATCGCCCTTGATGTCGAAGAAATCGACCGGCCGCGTCGGCACGCCCCACTGTTCTTCGAAGGCCGGGCCGTAGGCGATGCCGGCCACGCGCATCGGCTGATCGTAGCCTGCGACCGTCAGGCCGCCATCGGTGGTAGCGGCGTTGCGCAGGAACACGCGGCCAACTTCGAACAGGCGCACGCGTGCGGCCTTGCGGTTCAGGTTGTAGCGAACCTTGTCGAGCAGGCCGCCGATCAGCGTCGAGCGCATCACGGCGAGCTGGCTGGCGATCGGGTTCAGCAGGCGGATCGGGTTGCCGTTGGCGGCGAAATCGCGCTCCCACTTCTCCTCGACGAAGGCGAAGTTGATCACCTCGTGATAGTCGCGGGCGGCGACGGCATGGCGCACCGCATGGGTCGAGCGGCGTGCCTCGCCGGTCGGGCGCATCTCGCTCTCGGCGACCGGCGGCCGGGCCGGAATCCGCTCGAAGCCGTAGATGCGAGCGACTTCCTCGATCAGGTCCTCTTCGATTTCCAGATCGAAGCGATAGCTCGGCGGCGTGACCTCGAACACGGTGCCTTCCGCGCCCTCGTTCTGCGCGAACGGCAGGCCCAGCCGCTGAAACACGTCGGCGATGTCTGCGGGGTTCAGCGCGATGCCGAGCACGCGTTCGGCGCGCGCGACGCGCAGCCGCACCGGCGGACGCTGCGGCAGGTTGACCGCCTGATCGTCGACCGGGCCGGCCTGGCCGCCGCAGATCTGCAAGATCAGTGCGGTGATGCGCTCGATATGCTCGACCGTGGTCGCATAGTCGACGCCGCGCTCGAAGCGATGCGCGGCATCGGTCGAGAAGTTGTAGCGGCGCGCGCGGCCCTGGATCGCCTGCGGCCACCAGAACGCGGCTTCCAGATAGATGTTGGTCGTGTCCAGCGTCACGGCGGTGCTGTCGCCGCCCATGATGCCGGCCAGGCTCTCGATTTCCTTGTCGTCGGCGATCACGCCGACGTTCTCGTCGACCTCGACGGTATTGCCGTTCAGCAGCTTCAGCTGCTCGCCCTTGCGGCCCCAACGCACGTCAAGGCCACCGTGGATCTTGTCGAGATCGAACACGTGCGATGGACGGCCCAGTTCGAGCATCACGTAGTTCGAGATGTCGACCAGCGCCGAGATGCTGCGCTGGCCGGCGCGCTCGAGCCGCTGCACCATCCACGCCGGCGTCGCGGCGCGGGCATTGACGCCGCGGATCACGCGGCCGCTGAAGCGGCCGCACAGGTCGGGCGCGGAAATCTTGACCGGCAGCCGGTCATCGATGGTGACCGCCACCGGTTCCATCACCGGCAGCGTCAGCGGCGCGCCGGTCAGTGCGGCGACCTCGCGCGCGACGCCGTGGATCGACAGGCAATCGGCCTTGTTCGGCGTCAGCTTGATCACGAAGACCTGGTCGTCGAGGTCCAGGTAGCGGCGGATGTTCTCGCCGACCGGCGCATCGTCGGGCAGGATCAGCAAGCCTTCATGGTCCTCGGACAGCTTCAGTTCGCGCGCCGAGCACAGCATGCCGTAGCTTTCGACGCCACGCAGCTTGCCGACCTTGATCTCGAACGGCTTGCCGCCGGCTTCGGTCGGCGGCAGCACGGCGCCGACCAGTGCGCACGGCACCAGGATGCCGGGCTTGACGTTCGGCGCGCCGCAGACGATCTGCAGGGTCTCGCCGGTGCCGGCGTCGACCTGGCAGACGTTGAGGCGGTCGGCGTTCGGATGGCGCTCGGTGGCGAGCACGCGGGCGACCACGATCTTGTCGAACGGCGGCGCGACCGGCCCGACCTCCTCGACTTCCAGCCCGGCCATGGTCAGGCGGTGCGAAAGCGCGTCGGTGGTCAGGTTGTCGGGATTGACGAAGGTACGAAGCCAGGATTCCGAGAATTGCATGGCGCTACTGATCCGGTGGGTATGCTGTGGGCGGCGGCACGGCGCCGCCAGGGTTCGACGATGACGCTACGGCCGTTCGGGCTGGCAGGCAAGGCGCGGTGAAATCACGCGCCCGGGCCTTCACGCAAACTGGCGCAGGAAACGCACGTCGCCTTCGAAGAACAGGCGCAGGTCATTGATGCCATAGCGCAGCATCGTCAGCCGCTCCAGCCCCGAGCCGAACGCGAAGCCGATATAGCGCTCGGGGTCCAGCCCCATGTTGCGCATGACGTTCGGGTGCACCTGGCCCGAGCCGGAGATCTCCAGCCAGCGGCCCGCATTCTTGCCCTCCTCGAAGGCCATGTCGATCTCGGCCGACGGCTCGGTGAACGGAAAGTACGACGGACGGAAGCGCACCTGGATATCGTCGCGCTCGAAGAACTTGCGCAGGAAATCGGTATAGACGCCCTTCAGGTCGGCGAAGCTGACGTTCTCGCCGATCCACAGGCCTTCGACCTGGTTGAACATCGGCGAATGGGTCGCGTCGCTGTCGACGCGATAGGTGCGGCCCGGGCAGATCACCTTGATCGGCGGCATCGCCTTGCCGCGGTACTTCTCGACGTGCATGCGCGCATAGCGGACCTGCATCGGGCTGGTATGCGTGCGCAACAGCAGCAGCTTGTCTTCGCTGTCGCGGCCGTCGACGTAGAACGTGTCCTGCATCGAACGCGCCGGGTGGTTGTCCGGGTTGTTCAATGCCGTGAAATTCATCCAGTCGGTCTCGATCTCGGGACCGTCGGCGACATCGAAGCCGATCGATCCGAAGATCTGCTCGACGCGCTCCCAAGTGCGCATCACCGGATGCAGGCTGCCGCGCGCGACGGCGCGTCCGGGCAGCGTGACATCGATCGCCTCGGCCGCCAGCCGCGCGTTCATCAGCGCGTCGGCCAGCGCCTGGCGGCGCGCCTGCAGCGCGGCCTCGACCTGCTGCTTGGCCTGGTTGATGCGGGCGCCCTGCTCCTTGCGGGCCTCCGGGTCCAGTTTGCCGAGGCCCTTGAGCAGCTCGGTCAGCGCGCCGGTCTTGCCGAGAAAGCGCGCTTTCTCGTTTTCCAGCGTGGCGTTGTCGTTGGCGGCGGCGAAGGCGGCCTGCGCGTCGGCGACGATTTGGTCCGGATCCAGTGACATGGCGGTGGTCGGCGATGAATGGTGTATGGCTCTGGGTCCCGCACGCGGCGGGACCGGCAAAAAAAAACGGGACTCGATTCGGAGCCCCGTTTCGGCGGCCCCTTGGCGGAGGCCGCTTTCGACCTTGCGGTCGGTGCATGCGCCCGGTCGCTTGCGCGACCGGAACCGGCATCAGGCAACGGCGGCTTTCACCTGGTTGACGATGGCGGCAAAGGCAGGCTTGTCGTGAATCGCCATGTCCGACAGCACCTTGCGGTCCAGCTCAATCGAGGCCTTCTTCAGACCGTTCATGAACACGCTGTAGGTCATGCCATGCTCACGCGTCGCCGCGTTGATACGTGCAATCCAGAGGGCGCGGAACACGCGCTTCTTGTTGCGACGATCGCGGTATGCGTACTGGCCAGCACGCATGACCGCCTGCTTGGCGATGCGATAGACATTATTGCGACGGCCGCGGTAACCCTTGGCAGCGTCAATGACTTTCTTGTGGCGGGCCCGTGCGGTGACCCCACGTTTGACTCGAGGCATGAAACTCTCCTTTCGTTTTCGTCAGGGGTTAGGCGTAGGGCATCATCGCGCGAACGGACTTCAGGTTCGTCTCATGGACGTCCTGAGTGCCACGCAGTTGACGCTTGTTCTTGGTGGTCTTCTTCGTCAGGATGTGACGCTTGAAGGCCTGGCCACGCTTGAACGAACCGTTCGGACGCGCAGTAAAGCGCTTGGAAGCGCTTTTCTTGGTCTTCATCTTCGGCATGAAAAACTCCAGCTCTATGACATGCATGCAGGTGGACGGCTGACGCCGACGCTTGCAAGACCCGCATCCACTTGTTTTGCACGGCGCCGCGAGCGGCCCGCGCTGTGTTCGCGTGTCGTCCGGACGCACAACCGGCGCCCGCACGCCACGCAAAACCCGCTTACTTTTTCTTCTTGGGCGCCAGCACCATGACCATCTGGCGGCCTTCCATCTTCGGCATCTGCTCGACCTGGCCGAACTCCTCCAGATCGCTCTTGAGCCGCTCGAGCATGCGCGCGCCGATTTCCTGGTGGGCCATCTCGCGACCACGGAAACGCAACGTGATCTTGGTCTTGTCGCCGTCTTCCAGGAATCGCTTCAGATTGCGCAGCTTGACGTTGTAGTCGCCATCATCCGTGCCCGGGCGGAATTTGACTTCCTTGACCTGGATGATCTTCTGCTTCAGCTTGGCCTCGTGGGCGCGCTTGGCTTCCTCGTACTTGAACTTGCCGTAGTCCATGATGCGAACCACGGGAGGAGACGCGTTGGGCGCGATCTCCACCAGATCCAAGTCCTTGTCTTCCGCCTGGCGCAGTGCGTCCATGAATTTGACGATGCCCAGCTGCTCGTTATCAACCCCTACCAGGCGCACTTCGGGCGCGCTGATCTCGCGGTTGATGCGATGACCTTTGTCCGTAGCGATGTTCCGTTACCTCAAGAAGAAAAAAACAAGCCGTGCTCCCATCAGGCTTTGGTGGCGACGTCGTTGTTCAGACGCTCCACGAACGCGGAGACGGGCATCACACCCAGATCCACGTTGCCACGGGCACGCACGGCCACTTGATTGGCGTCCCGCTCCTTGTCGCCGACCACGATCAGGTACGGCACCTTCTGGAGCGAGTGCTCGCGGATTTTATACGTAATTTTCTCGTTACGCAAATCCGCCTTGGCCCTAAACCCTTGTTTTTGCAGCAGTTGCACGACGTTTTCCGCATATTCCGCCTGCGAATCCGCAATATTCATCACCACGACCTGCTCTGGGGCCAGCCAGGCCGGCAGCGCGCCGGCGTGGTTCTCCAGCAGGATGCCCAGGAAGCGCTCGAACGAGCCCAGGATCGCCCGGTGCAGCATCACCGGCCGCTTGCGCGAGTTGTCCTCCGAGACGAACTCGGCATCCAGCCGCTCCGGCAGCACCAGATCCAGCTGCAGCGTGCCGCACTGCCACGAACGGCCGATCGCGTCCTTGATGTGGTATTCGACCTTCGGGCCGTAGAAGGCGCCCTCGCCCGGCAGTTCCTCCCACTGCACACCGCAGGCGCGCAGCGCCATCCGCAGCCCCTCTTCGGCGTGGTCCCAGACCGCGTCCGAACCGGCACGCTGCTCGGGACGAAGCGACAGCTTGACGGCGACGTCCTTGAAGCCGAAGTCGTCGTAGACCGAGAACGCCAGGTCGTTGAAGGCCTTGGCCTCGGCGACGATCTGCTCTTCCGTGCAGAAGATGTGGGCATCGTCCTGCACGAAGCCGCGGACGCGCATCAGGCCGTGCAGCGCGCCGGACGGCTCGTTGCGGTGGCAGGAGCCGAATTCGGCCAGCCGCAGCGGCAGGTCGCGGTACGAACGCAGGCCGTGGTTGAAGATCTGCACATGGCCGGGACAGTTCATCGGCTTGATCGCGTAGTCGCGCTTCTCCGACTCCGTGACGAACATGTTTTCCTTGTAGTTCTGCCAGTGGCCGGACTTCTCCCACAGCGAACGATCCATCACCTGCGGCGTGCGTACTTCGCTGTAGCCGGCCTCCGTCAGCCGGCCGCGCATGTATTGCTCGACCGCCTGCCAGATCTGCCAGCCCTTCGGGTGCCAGAACACCATGCCGGGCGCCTCTTCCTGCAGGTGGAACAGGTCCAGCAGCTTGCCCAGCTTGCGGTGGTCCCGCTTCTCGGCTTCCTCGAGCATGTGCAGGTAGGCGTCCTGGTCTTCCTTGCGGGCCCAGGCCGTGCCGTAGATCCGCTGCAGCATCTCGTTGTTGGCATCGCCGCGCCAGTAGGCGCCGGCCACCTTCATCAGCTTGAAGACCTTCAGCTTGCCCGTGGACGGCACGTGCGGGCCGCGGCACAGGTCGACGAACTCGCCCTCGCGGTACAGGCCGATTTCCTCACCGGCGGGAATCGACGCGATGATCTCGGCCTTGTACTTCTCGCCCATCGACTCGAACAGCTTGACCGCCTCGTCGCGACTCCAAACCTCGCGCGACACCTTCTCGTCCTTCTTCGCCAGCTCCACCATCTTTTTCTCGATGGCTGCCAGATCCTCCGGCGTGAAGGGGCGCTTGTAGGCGAAGTCGTAGTAGAAGCCGTTCTCGATCACCGGACCGATCGTGACCTGCGCGTCGGGATACAGCGACTTGACCGCATAGGCCAGCAGGTGGGCCGTCGAGTGGCGAATGACCTCGACGCCCTCCGGATCCTTGTCCGTGACGATGGCCAGCGAGGCATCGCGATCGATCAGGTAGCTGGTATCGACCAGGTTGCCGTCGACCTTGCCGGCCAGCGCGGCCTTGGCCAGGCCGGCACCGATGCTCTGCGCGACCTGGGCGACCGTGACGGGTTCGGGGAACTCGCGGCGGGAGCCATCCGGCAGCGTGATTGCGATCATCTTGGACCTCTTACAGGGAATCCGCCGGCAACGATCGTCGCTTCGGGGCGGATGAATATTTCTCGACTGGCCGCCCCGCATGGGACCGGGCGACCGGCAGCTTATCAGGGTGCTGGCAGGCGACAGGCGAAAAAAAACGCGGCCAAGGCCGCGTTTTTCATAATTTCACCCAATCGATCGGCCCGATGTACCGGGCGACCTGGGACGAAGACGCACCTCGACCTACTGTCGCTTGTCAGCGGTAGTAGTTCGCGGTGTCATAACCATGGCGTCTGGATGTCCTTCGGTGAAATGTACTGGGTACTGCTGTCTTCGGTACTGCAATTCGTTGGTAGGCTCGATTGGACTCGAACCAACGACCCCCACCATGTCAAGGTGGTGCTCTAACCAGCTGAGCTACGAGCCTAGCGAAGCCGCAAGTATAGCATCACTTTCTTTGAGCCTGCAACACCCCGGACACCTCTTCGATCAGACCGAGCGCGCGCTGCAGCTGGGTGGCCTCAGCCACCTCGGCGGTGAACTGCATCCGGGCCACGCCCTTGCTGCTCAGCGTCTTGACCCCGGTGACGTTGATCTTCTCGCGCGACAGCACCTCGGAGATGTCGCGCAGCAGCCCCTGGCGGTCGATCGCCTCGACGTGGATCGTGACCGGATAGACCGCGTCGCTCTTCTTGCCCCACTCGGTCTGGATGATCCGCTCTGGCGCGCGCGCGGCCAGCTGCTGGAACGTATGGCACTGGCGCCGGTGGATCGACACGCCGCGTCCGCGCGTGACGAAGCCGACGATATCGTCGGGCGGCGCCGGCTTGCAGCAGCGCGACATCTGCGTCATCAGCGAATCGACGCCGACCACCAGCACGCCGCTCTTGGCGCCGCGCGCCACGCTGGTGGCGCGGCTCTTCTTGGTGACCGCCTCTTCCTCGCTGACCTGCGGCGCGCCCTCGCCCTCGGGATGGCGCAGCGCCTGCTCGACGTGGCGCAGGCTGAATTCCTCCTTGGCCACCGCCGCATACAGCTCATCCGGCGTCTTGAAGCCCAGCCGCGTCGCCAGCACGTCCAGATTGACCGCGGTCTTGCCCTCGCGCTGCAGCGTCTTGTCGATCAGCACGCGGCCCTGCGCGATGGTTTCCTGCGAATCGAGCGCGTTGAACCACGCGCGCACCTTGGCGCGCGCCCGCGAGCTGGCCAGGTAGCCGAGGTCCGCATTGAGCCAGTCGCGCGACGGGCCGCCCTGCTTGACCGCGACGATCTCGACCGTCTGGCCGTTCTTCAGCGGCGTGTTCAGCGGCACCATCGCGCCGTCCACGCGCGCGCCCCGGCAGCGATGGCCGAGGTCGGTATGCAGGTAGTAGGCGAAGTCGACCGGCGTCGCGCCCTGCGGCAGCGCGACCACCCGCGCCTGCGGCGTCAGCACGTAGATGTGGTCGTCGATCGCCGCATGCTTGAGCTGCTCCCACGGCGATTCGTCGTGCGCCACCGTGTGGTCGGCATCGTCCTTCCACGCCAGTAGCTGCCGCAGCCAGGCGATTTTCTCGTCGTAGCTCTCGTTGGCGGCGAACTGCCCGCTGTAGCCCTTGCCGCCGGCCTCCTTGTAGCGCCAGTGCGCGGCCACGCCGTACTCGGCGAAGTGGTGCATCTCGTGGGTGCGGATCTGCACCTCGAAGGCGCGCCCGTCGTCGCCGATCACCACCGTGTGCAGCGACTTGTAGCCGTTGGCCTTGGGACGCGAGATGTAGTCGTCGAACTCGCGCGGAATCGGCTGCCAGACGTGGTGCACGATGCCGAGCACCGCGTAGCAGTCCTTGATGTCGTCGACGATCACGCGGAAGGCGCGCACATCGTACAGATCGGCAAAGTCGAGATCCTTGCCCCGCATCTTCTTCCAGATGCTGTAGATGTGCTTGGGCCGGCCGCTGACCTCGGCGCGGATGCCGGCCGCGGCCAGCTCGCGCTGCAGCCGCTCGATCGCCTGCGCGATGTAGCCCTCGCGCTCGATGCGCTTTTCATCAAGAAGGCGCGCGATGCGCTTGTAGGTGTCCGGCTGCTCGAAGCGGAAGGCCAGGTCTTCCAGCTCCCACTTCATCTGCCAGATGCCGAGCCGGTTGGCCAGCGGCGCGTAGATGTCCAGCGTTTCCCGCGCCACGCCGGGCAGCGGCGCGTTCTTGGTCTGCGCCAGCCAACGCAGCGTCTGCAGCCGCGAGGCCAGTCGCACCAGCACGACGCGGATGTCCTGCGCGAAGGCCAGCAGCATCTTGCGCAGCGCCTCGACCTGCTCGTGGCGCGCCTGCGCCTCGTTGCGCGAGGACGGCGCCTCGACGGTATCGCCGCGATTGACCGCGATCGCGCCGATGCGCAGCAGCTGACGCACGTCCTTGACCAGGCGGGCGACCTCGTCGCCGAAGCGCTCGGGGATCTCCGCTTCGGTCTCCGGCACGAAGGCCGCCACCGGGAACAGGCAGGCCGCGGCGCGCGCGGCGTCGTCGATGCGCAGGCCGTCGAGAATGCGCAGCATCCCCTCGGCATGCGACAGCACGCTCTCGCCGGTGGGCAGCGCTACCGCCTCGCCATGCTCGCGCGCGTACGCCAGCGCCTGCTCGACCAGGCCCGCGTCCGGCGTACCGGCGATCTGCCCGGCCGCGTCGGTGGACGTCACCATGTCACCACTTCCCCTGCTGCACCTTTCAACCTACCTTCAATGCACCCTCAACGCACCCTCAACCCACCTTCAACGCCATTCGAACCAATACGCGTTCCGGCTCAATTCAGCGCCGCGGTGACCACCACTTCGATCCGATACTTCGGATTGGCCAGCTTCGCTTCGACCGTCGCGCGCGGCGGCGTATTGCCCTGAGGCACCCATTCGTCCCAGACCTCGTTCATCGCGCCGATATCGGCGATGTCGGTCAGGAAGATCTGGCACGACAGGATGCGCGTCTTGTCGCTGCCGGCCTCGGCCAGCAGACGGTCGATATGGCCGAGCACCTCGCGGGTCTGACCGCGGATATCGGCGTCGGGATCGACCTCGGGCACCTGGCCGGCCACGTAGACCACGCCGTTGTAGACGGCATATTCGGAAAGGCGTTTGCCCACATGGGCGCGTTTCAGTTCGGTCGTGCTCATCGTTCTATGAAGGCAGCCTGCGCTGCTCTGGGTTGACTGGCGCGGCAAGGGGCTCAGGCCCCTGCCGCGCCGATGAAGAATTCTCGCGCGATCGCGATCTGTGCCGGATCGACGAAGGTCGGCGCATGGCCCACGTCCGGCACCTCGACCGAACGCACCTGCTTGCCGCGCGCGACCATCTCGGCGACGGTCTCGCGCGTCAGCAGGTCCGACTGCGCGCCGCGCACCACCAGCACCGGCACCGGAATCGCCTCGAACATGCGCCACATCGTCGCCTCGCCGGCCGCGGCCATCTCGGGCGTGGTTTCACGGAACGGTACCGCGAGCGCCGGATCGTAGTGCAGGCCCCATTCCAGCCCTTCCGCGCCCTGCACCGGCTTGAGGATCGCGCCATTCAATTCGCGCCACTGCTCCGGCGTATGGCGGCCGAACGACGCGCTGATCGTCTGCAGATACGCGAGGCCCTCCTCGAAGGTCTTGAAGCGGACCGGCAGTCCCAGATACGAGCCGATGCGCTCGAGCGCCGAGGCGGCGATGCGCGGGCCGACGTCGTTCAGCAGCAGCTTGCGCACCGGGCTCTTCGGCAACGCGGCCAGCCCCATGCCGATCAACCCGCCCATCGAGGTACCGAACCAGTCCACCTGCTCGACGTTCAGCCGCGCGATCAGCGTCACCATGTCGGAGACGTACTGCGGCACGATGTAGCGGCGCGGATCGGCGAGCCAGTCGGAACGCCCGCGGCCGACCACGTCGGGACAGACCACGCGATATTCGCCGCTGAACGCGCGCGCGGTCTCGTCGAAATCGCGGCCGGTGCGGGTCAGGCCGTGCACGCACATCAGCACGCGCGGATTGCTTGGGTCACCCCACTCGTGGTACGCCATGCGGTGCAGGCCAGCGGGGCTGATGCACTGCACGAAGCCGAGGCGCGGACTGGCTGACATCTTGACTCCCTGCGCGAGGAACGCGAATAAGGCGCGGCAATGGCGCGCGTCGAACACCGCGACACGTATGCGTCGCGCATGGCGCCGCGGGGCGGCGCCGGCTGGGCAAAGCCCGATTGTACGCCAGCGCTACAATGCGACAGCAACGACGGCCGTGCCGCGGCGGCACGGCGCATTGCCACCCCATTTCTCCACGGAGGCTCATATGCTGAAGGGCAAGACGGCGCTGGTGACCGGTTCGACCAGCGGAATCGGTCTGGGCATCGCCCAGGCGCTGGCCGCGCAGGGCGCGCATCTGATCGTCAACGGTTTCGGCGATGTGGACGGCGCCAAGCGCCAGATCGAGCAGGCGGGCAGCGGCATCCGCGTCGGCTATCACGGCGCGGACATGAGTAAGGCCGCCGAGATCGAGGACATGATGCGCTATGCCGACAGCGAATTCGGCGGCGTCGATATCCTGGTCAATAACGCCGGCATCCAGCATGTGGCCAATATCGAGGATTTCCCGATCGAGCGCTGGGACGCGATCATCGCGATCAACCTGACCTCGGCCTTCCACACCACGCGGCTGGCGCTGCCCGGCATGAAGCGCAAGGACTGGGGCCGCGTGATCAATGTCGCGTCGACGCACGGGCTGGTCGCCTCGGCGCAGAAGTCGGCCTATGTCGCCGCCAAGCACGGCATCGTCGGCCTGACCAAGGTCACCGCGCTGGAAACCGCGCAGACCGGCGTCACCGCCAACGCGATCTGCCCGGGCTGGGTGCTGACGCCGCTGGTGCAGAAGCAGGTCGAGGCCCGCGCCGAGCGCGAGGGCATTCCCGTCGAGCAGGCCAAGCGCGAGCTGGTGCTGGAGAAGCAGCCCTCGGGGCAGTTCGTCACGCCCGACGAGCTCGGCGCGCTGGCGGTCTTCCTGGCAAGCGACGCCGCGCGCCAGGTGCGCGGCGCAATCTGGAACATGGATGGAGGCTGGGTCGCGCAGTGATGGCGCGCTCAGCAAAGACGATGAAGCGAAGAGAAGTCCTGAAGGGCCTGCTTGCAGGCGCTACGCTGTCGGCCGGCCTGCTGCCGCTCGCCCGGGCCGCAACCCCGGCGGCGAAGGCCTCGGCCACCGGCACCCCGATCGAGGTCTACAAGAGCCCGCTGTGCGGCTGCTGCGATGGCTGGGTCGCTCATCTGCGCGAGCATGGCTTCGAGGTCAAGGTGCACGACGTCGAGGACACCGGCGTGCACCGCGCGCGCCTGGGCATGCCGGAGCGCTTCGGCTCCTGCCATACCGGCGTCGTCGGCGGCTATGCGATCGAGGGCCATGTGCCGGCCGCCGAGATCCGCAAGCTGCTGGCAGGCAAACCGAAGGCGGTCGGGCTTGCCGTGCCCGGCATGCCGGTCGGCTCGCCCGGCATGGAGCAGGGATCGCGTGTCGATCCGTATTCGGTGCTGCTGGTGCGGGCCGACGGCGGCGCGTCGGTTTTCGCGCGCTATCCCGCTTCCGCCGTGGCGCGCTGACCGGCGGTGAGCGGCGCTGACCGGCGCCCTGGCCAATAAAAAACCCCGCCTCCATCGAGGCGGGGTTTTACGTTGCGCCAGGCGACCGCGCCCGCCTTACAGCAGCGGCACGCCGGTCTTGCTCTGGATCTCCTCGCGGCTGACGCCCGGTGCGGTCTCGACCAGCTTCAGACCTTGCGGCGTGACATCCATCACGCCCAGGTCCGTGATAATCTGGTCGACCACGCCCACGCCGGTCAGCGGCAGCGTGCAGGCCTCCAGGATCTTCAGGTCCTCGCTGCCGTCCTTCTTCTTGGCGGTATGTTCCATCAGCACCACCACGCGGCCGACGCCGGCCACCAGGTCCATCGCGCCGCCCATGCCCTTGACCATCTTGCCCGGGATCATCCAGTTGGCCAGGTCGCCCTTCTGGCTGACCTGCATCGCGCCCAGGATGGCCAGGTTGATATGGCCGCCGCGGATCATCGCGAACGAGTCCGCCGACGAGAAGATCGACGAGCCCGGCAGCGTGGTCACGGTCTGCTTGCCGGCATTGATCATGTCGGCGTCGACCTCTTCCTCGGTCGGGAACGGGCCGATGCCCAGCAGGCCGTTCTCGGACTGCAGCCACACCTCGACGCCCGGCGGCACATGGTTGGCCACCAGCGTCGGCAGGCCGATGCCCAGGTTCACATAGAAGCCGTCCTGCAGCTCGCGCGCGGCGCGCGCCGCCATTTCGTCACGGGTCCATGCCATGATCTGTCTCCTTGATCGTCAGGCCGCGGCACGCACGGTGCGCTGCTCGATGCGTTTTTCGGGATGGGCGTTCAGCACGATGCGCTGCACGAAGATGCCCGGGGTGTGGACCTCGTCCGGATCGAGCTCGCCGATCTCGACGATCTGCTCGACCTCGGCGACGGTGACCTTGCCCGCCATCGCGCACATCGGGTTGAAGTTGCGCGCGGTGCGGCGATAGATCAGGTTGCCGGCCTTGTCGGCCTTGTACGCCTTGACCAGCGCGACGTCGGCGGTCAGGGAGCGCTCCATCACGTATTGCTCGCCGTCGAATTCGCGGATCTCCTTGCCCTCGGCGACGATGGTGCCGACGCCGGTCTTCGTGAAGAAGGCCGGGATGCCGGCGCCGCCGGCGCGCAGCTTCTCGGCCAGCGTGCCCTGCGGCGTGAATTCGAGCTCGAGTTCGCCCGCCAGGTACTGGCGCTCGAATTCCTTGTTCTCGCCGACATACGACGAGATCATCTTGCGGATCTGCCGCGTGGCCAGCAGCAGGCCCAGGCCGAAGCCGTCGACGCCGGCATTGTTCGAGATGCAGGTCAGCCCTTTCGCGCCGCTGTCGCGCAATGCCGCGATCAGGGCTTCCGGGATGCCGCACAGGCCGAAGCCGCCGACCGCGATGGTCTGTCCATCGCGGACCACGCCGGCAAGCGCCTCGGCGGCGCTGGCGTAGACCTTGTTCATATCGTCTCTCCTTCCTCGATGATGTTCCCGGACGAGGCGGCGACGCCGCTCGCGGGTAACGTTACAATCGCTACGGCCGCGCCGGGCGGGACCCGCGCGCCGGCCGTCGACAGCGCTCCAAAGGATACGCAAGCCCCGCAGCGGACGCCAGTACGTAGAAATACATAAGGACAATGCCTGCCATCGACTATCAGACCGCCTTCCAGCTGGCGCCGGTCGGCCTCGTGCTGTCGCGCGAGCGCAGGATCGAGGACTGCAACGACGAGGTCTGCCGCATCTTCGGCACGACGCGGGAGGCGCTGATCGGCCAGTCGTTCCAGGTACTGTATCCGACCGCCGACGAGTTCGAGCGCACCGGCGCCCGCATCGTGCCGATCATGAACGCGCGCGGGCTCTATTCCGACGAACGGATCATGAAGCGGGCCAACGGGGAATTGTTCTGGTGCCATGTCACCGGCCGCGCGCTGGACCGGCAGCAGCCGCTGGGGGCCGGCATCTGGAGCTTCGAGGACCTGTCGCAGAAGCGTCCTGTGACCGCGCAGCTGACGGCGCGCGAGCGCGATATCGCGGCCCAGCTGGTCGAGGGCAAGACCAGCAAGCAGATCGGCAAGTCGCTATCGATCAGCCCGCGCACCGTCGATATCTACCGGGCGCGGCTGATGAAGAAATACGGGGCGCATACCGCGGTGGACCTGGTGCAGCGGCTGGTCAATCATTGACCTGACGAGGCGCTTCGTACCGCTTGTTTGCTCCCCTCTCCCGCGCCGCGGGACAGGGGTTGGGGGAGAGGGAGAACGGCAGCCGCCATACCGACACGGTAGGAGCATGGCGAACGCCTCTTGCCCTCTCCCCCACCCCTCTCCCACAAGTCGGAGAGGGGAGAAAACCCTCTGCCTTTCAGCAAACCCTCAGCCTTCCAGCAAACCCTCAGCCTTTCAGCAAACCCTCAGCCTTCCAGCAAACCCTCAGCCTTCCGGCAAACCCTCAGCCTTCCGGCAAACCCTCAGCCCTCCAGCAAAGCCCGGATCGCCGCCGGCAGCGGCACCGATTTCTCGGCCTCGTAGTCGCACCAGACCACCTTGGCGCCGCCATCGGCGAACACCGTGTCCGCGTCGTCGCTGCGGCGGATCTCCGCCCGCGTCTCGAAGCTGCTGCGGCCCAGTTCGCCGGCGTAGACACGGCATTCGATGTCGCCCGGATAGCGCAGCTGGCGCCGGAAATTCATATGGGCGTTGATGATCACCGGGCCCTGGCCGTTCTCGTCGCGGCCATTGCAGCCCAACGATTCGAACCACGAGATGCGCGCCTGCTCCAGGTAGCGGAAATAGACGGTGTTGTTGACATGGCCCATCGCGTCCATGTCGCCCCAGCGGATCGGCATGCGCAGCGTGAAGACGTGTTTCATCGCGTGTGGTTCGGGATTGCCGTGTGGTTCGGGATCAGGCCGGACGGACGTTCGCGCGCTCGCAGGCGCGGGAACGGCTGCCGTCCGGCTCTCGCACAGATCAGCGCTTGGCGATGGCCGCCTCGGCCTTACCGACCAGGTCGGCGCCGATCTGCTTCTTCCACTTGTCGTAGACCTTGGCGGTCGCCTTGCGGAAGGCATCGTGCTCGGCGGGGCTCAGGTGCGTGACCTTGACGCCGTGCGCCTCCATCTCCTTCCAGGCCGGCGCGCCCGGCTCGGCCAGGCCCTTGCGGGCCAGCGCGACTTCCTGCTTGCCGGCATCGATCGCGGCCTGCCTGACGATCTCGCGGTCGGCCGGCGTCCAGCTTTCCCAGATCTGCTTGTTGACGACGAAGATCAGCGGGTCGGCGACATAGCCCCAGGTCGTCACGAACTTCTGGCCGACCGTGTACAGCTTGGCGGCGGCGAACACCGACTGCGGGTTCTCCTGGCCGTCGACCGCGCCCGAGGCCATCGCCGGCTGCGCGTCGGCCCAGCTCATCTGGGTCGGATTGGCGCCCAGCGCGTTGAACGTGTCGATATACAGCGGCGAGCCGACGACCCGCAGCTTCAGGCCCTTCAGGTCCTCGGGCTTGCGGATCTCGCGCTTGGAGTTCGACACCTCGCGGAAGCCGTTCTCGCCCCAGGCCAGCGGCACCACGCCGGCCTTCTCGAGCGTGGTGAACAGGTGCTTGCCGACCTCGCCCTGCGTCAGCGCGTCGAGCGCCTTGTAGTCGGGCATCAGGAACGGCAGCGAGAACAAGTTCAGCTCGCGCACCTGCGGCGACCAGTTGATGGTCGAGCCGATCGCCATGTCGATCACGCCCTGGCGGATCGCCGAGAACTCGCGGGTCTGGTCGCCGGCCACCAGCGAGGTGCCCGGATACAGCTTGATATTGATGCGGCCGTTGGTGCGCTGGCGGACCAGGTCGGCCCAGATCTCGCCGCCCTTGCCCCACGGGAAGGCCGGGCCAAGCACCAGCGACATCTTGTATTCGGACTTGTAGGTCTGCGCCATCGCACCGGCGGGCGCGAGCGCGGCGGCGGCGATAGTGGCGGCCATCGACAGCATCAGGACACGGCGTTTCATGAGTCAGTTCTCCTCTCGGGAATCGTTATTTGGACTGAAGATCAAGCAGAAATACGGGGCCGGGGCACACGCACCCCGGACCTCAATAGCCGAGCCGTGCCGGCAGCCACGTCGCCAGCGGCGGGAACGCGAGCACCAGCAGCATCGCGCCGAACATCGCCAGCAGCATCCACACCACCCACGGCACGGTCTCCTCCATCCGCACGCGGGCGATCCGGCAAGATACCATCAGGTTCACCGCGAGCGGCGGCGTGAACTGGCCCAGCGCCACCTTCAGCGTCAGCACCACGCCGAACCACACCGGGTCCCAGTTGAACGCATTGGCGATCGGCAGCAGCAGCGGCACGAAGATCAGGAAGATCGAGATGCCGTCGAGGAACATGCCGACCGTGATCAGCAGCAGCACGATCAGCGCCAGCACGCCGTATTCGCCGACGCCCGAATTGGCGATCGCCTGCGCGAGCGGGTCGATCACGCCCAGCGTCGACAGCGCATAGGCAAAGATGCCGGCCAGCGCCACCACCAGCAGGATCACCGACGACGTCTCGGCGGCCTCGCGGAAGATCACGTACAGGTCGCGCAGGCCGATCGAGCGGTAGACCACCATGCCGACGAACAGGCCGTAGACCACCGCCACCACCGCGGCCTCGGTCGGCGTGAACCAGCCCGCGCGCATGCCGCCGAGGATCAGCACCGGGGCGAACAGGCCCCAGGCGGCCTCGCGCAGGCTGCGCCAGAACGGCGGCCGCGGCAGCGAGGCCTCGGCCGCGCCCATCCGGTGCTTGCGGGCCAGCCAGACCGCCGGCACGATCAGCGCGATGCCGGCCAGCACGCCGGGAATCATGCCCGCGGCGAACAGCGCCGGCACCGACGCGCCGGGCACCAGCACGCTGTAGACGATGAAGGCGACCGACGGCGGAATCAGGATGTCGGTGGCGGCGGCCGCGCCGACCACGGCGGCGCTGAACGAGCCCGGATAGCCGGCACGCGACATCGCGGCGATCATCACGCCGCCCACCGCCGCGGCGTTGGCCGGACCCGAGCCCGAAATGCCGCCGAGGAACATCGCCACCAGGATCGCCACCAGCGGCAGCATGCCAGGGCCGCGCCCGACCACCGCGATCGCCAGCGTGACCAGCCGCTGCGCGACGCCGGAGCGGTCGAAGATCGAGCCGACCAGCACGAACATCGGAATCGCCAGCAGCGGATACTTGGCCAGGCCCGCGTAGAAGTTCTGCGGCACCGCCAGCAGGCCGAACATCTGCGTATCGAGATTGGACAGCCCGATCGCCGCGAGGCCACCCAGGCCCAGCGCGACGCCGATCGGCACGCCGAGCAGCATCAGCACGATGAAGACGGCAAACAGCACGATGGCGATCAGCGTCATGGCTGGCGCTCCCCGCCGTCCTGCCGGCGCTGCGCGTGCAGCGCCTTCAATGCGCGCAAGTTGCGGCCGGCCAGCGCCAGCGCACGCAGCGCGATGCAGGCCGACAGCAGCGGCAGCCAGACCGAGTACCACCAGCTGGGCACGCCGATGCCGGGCGAGGTCTCGCCGTACGTGTATTCATCCCAGGTGATACGCGCGCCGAGCACCGCCAGCGCGACGAACATGATCGCCACCGCCAGTGCCGACACCACGGCCAGCCAATGCTGCCGCGCCGCGCTGCCGCGCTCGAAGAAGAATTCGATGCGGATGTGCCGGTCCCGCGCGACCGCGGCGCTGCCGCCGACCAGCGCCAGCACGATCATCAGGAACACCGAGAACTCCTCGGTCCAGGCGAACGATTCGTCGGTCAGATAGCGCACCACGACGTTGGCGAAGGTGATGACCACCAGCAGCATCATCACGACGATGCCGATCCAGTCTTCGATGCGGGGGCTGATGCGGAATTCGGCATCCGCTGCCTGGTCCACGGGTTCGGTGATCAAGGCCGAATCGACCGCGTGCTGTGGCGCGGCGTCGCGCCGTGCCTGCTCTTGCTGCTCCATCTCCCCGGCCTCCGGTCCGGTCTGCCGTGCCCTGCTGGACCGCGGCAGCTGCTGCATGACGCCTTGGCGGCGTACTTTTGTGAATGCGTTCTTTTCTGGCCGACGCCGCTGCCGCGTGGCCGCGGGGCGCGGCTAATTAAAGGCTTACGGAATCGGCACCAGCGAATTATGCCCACACTGGCGATAGGCGGACACCTCCAATACCCTAGGCAATGGCAGCGGCATGCAGGTGGCCAGGCGTCGGCCGTGGCGCCCGAGGGGACCGGATAAGCCCCGGGCTGGAAGGCCCGCCCCGCTTCTGGCGGGCGGCGGGCACAGGCGATCGCCGTGGATCGCGCGCCGACTCGCTGATGAAGCCGATATCGGCGGCGCGCGTGGCCGGCTTTATACCATACCGTCGTCGGCGGTGATCACGGCGCCGTTGATGAACTGCGACTGGTCCGAAGCCAGCAGCAGCAACAGGCCGTCGAGGTCTTCGGGCTTGCCGAGCCGCTTGCGCGGCAGCAGCTGGATCAGCTTCTGGCCGGCATCGGTGTCCCAATGATGGTGGTTGATATCGGTGTCGATATAGCCGGGGCAGATCGCATTGACGTTGATGCCATAGCGGGCCCACTCCAGCGCCATCGCCTTGGTCATGTGGACCACCGCGGCCTTGCTCATGCAGTAGACACCGATCTGCGACAGCACCTTCAGGCCGGCCACCGAGGCGATATTGATGATGCGCGACTGCGGCAGCGGCGTGCCGTTGCGCTCGGCGCCCTTGGACCGCGCGATCATCCGCTTGGCAACCTCCTGCGCGACAAAGAAGGCGCCGCGGGTATTGGTGTCGAAGACGAAGTCGAAGTCCTCGGCGGTGACATCGGTCAGCCGCTGCGTGGTCGACACGCCCGAATTGTTGACGACGATGTCGATCGCGCCCGCCTCGGTCTCGGCATGCGCCACCGCGGCGCGAATGCTGTCCGGATCGGTCACGTCGAGCCGCACCACATGGGCGCTGCCGCCATCGGCCTCGATTGCCGCCCGCAGTTCCTTGAGCCGCTCGGCGCGGCGGGAGGCCAGCACGACCTTGGCGCCCGCGGCCGACAACACCTGCGCGAAGCGCATGCCCAGCCCGCTCGACGCACCGGTCACCATCGCGACCTTGCCTTCCAGATTGATCGACAAACCCATATGGACCTCTGCAGTGGAACGCGTCCCGGCCTTGCCGGCGATCGCGTTCGATGGCTGCCCTCGTTTGACGGGAACGCGGGCAGTATATTAAAAAACGAACGATCGTTCCAAAAAATTGCTTGCCTGTGGGTGTCGAGTCCCGGACAATGCCGGAGATTCTAAGAACTCGGGCACAAAAAGGAAACAGCGAGGCAGAAGCACGCGGGCAAAAAACCGTTCGCCGATCCGTCGCGATCCAGCAGAAGAGCCGACCCCAAGCAGCCGGACCACGCGCCAACGCGCAGCACGCCGACCCCGCCTTGCCGGCCCCATGCCATCCTTGCCGACCTTGCCGTCGCCCGGTTCCGGCAGCACAGGCCACCCCGGATCACCGCTTCCCCCAACACAAGTACGCAGCAACAAAAGAGGGTTAGAGACAATGGACCAGCAGCAGCTCGTGGAGCAGTTCGGCCCCCGCGAATCCATGGAATACGATGTCGTCATCGTCGGCGGCGGTCCCGCCGGCCTGGCGACCGCCATCCGCCTGAAACAGCTGGCGCAGGACAATGGCAGCGAAGTCAATGTCTGCGTGCTGGAAAAGGGCTCGGAGCCCGGCGCCCACATCCTGTCGGGCGCGATCATGGACCCGCGCGCGCTGAACGAACTGCTGCCGAACTGGAAGGAACTGGGCGCGCCGCTGAACCAGCCGGTCACCGAGGACCAGTTCCTGTTCCTGAACGAGACCGGCTCGCGCGGCACGCCGCCGGCGCTGCTGCCCGAGTGCTTCCATAACGAAGGCAACTACATCGTCAGCCTGTCGAACTTCGTGCGCTGGCTCGGCCAGCAGGCCGAGGCGTTGGGCGTGGAGATCTTCCCGGGCTTCCCGGCCGCCGAGGTGCTGTACAACGAGGACGGCTCGGTCAAGGGCGTGGCCACCGGCAACCTCGGCATCGGCAAGGACGGCGAGCCGACCGACAACTTCCAGCTCGGCATGGAGCTGCACGCGAAGTACACGATCTTCGCCGAAGGCTCGCGCGGCCACCTGGGCAAGCAGCTGATCGAACGGTTCCGCCTCGATGCCGGCAAGGACCCGCAGAGCTACGGCATCGGCCTGAAGGAGCTGTGGGAGATCGACCCGAGCAAGCACAAGCCCGGCCTGGTGGTTCACACCGCGGGCTGGCCACTGGACCCGGCCACCTATGGGGGCTCCTTCCTCTATCACATGGAGGACAACAAGGTCGCGGTCGGCTTTGTCGTCGGACTCGACTACACCAACCCGTGGCTGTCGCCGTTCGAGGAATTCCAGCGCTTCAAGACCCATCCGCAGATCCGACAGTACTTCGAGGGCGGCAAGCGGATCGGCTACGGCGCGCGCGCGATCACCGCGGGCGGCCTGCTGTCGCTGCCCAAGACCATCTTCCCGGGCGGTGCGCTGGTCGGCTGCGACGCCGGCTATCTGAATGCCTCGCGCATCAAGGGTAGCCACGCCGCGATCAAGACCGGCATGCTGGCCGCCGAGGCCGCCTTCGAGGCGCTGCAGGCAGGCCGCCAGCACGACGAGCTGACCGCCTATCCGGCCGCATTCGAGAACAGCTGGCTGTACAAGGAACTGCTGCAGGCCAAGAACTTCAAGCAGTGGTTCAAGAAGGGCCGCACCACGGCGACGCTGATGACCGGCATCGAGCAGTGGCTGCTGCCCAAGCTCGGCATCCGCAATCCGCCGTGGACGCTGCACCGCGAGAAGCCGGATCACGTCTACCTGAAGCCGGCCGCCGAATGCCAGCAGATCGTCTATCCGAAGCCGGACGGCAAGCTGACGTTCGATCGCCTCAGCTCGGTGTTCATCAGCAACACCAACCATGAGGAAAACCAGCCCGCCCACCTGACGCTGAAGGACGCCAGCGTGCCGGTGCAGATCAACCTGGACAAGTTCGCCGGCCCGGAAAGCCGCTATTGCCCGGCGGGCGTCTACGAGTTCGTCGCCGACGAGGAACGCGGCGGGCAGCGCCTGCAGATCAACGCGCAGAACTGCGTCCACTGCAAGACCTGCGATATCAAGGACCCGACCCAGAACATCGTCTGGGTGACGCCGGAAGGCGGCGGCGGTCCGAACTACGTGGGGATGTAAGGCGGCTCACCGCCTTGCTGTTCTCCCCTCTCCCACACGTGGGAGAGGGGTCCGGGAGAGGGCAAGCGGCGTGCGCCATCGCGAACGCCCCCCGTTCATCGAACGCTGCTGCCCTCTCCCCCAGCCCCTCTCCCGCACGCGGGAGAGGGGAGCAAATCCCTCCCCGCCTACACCGTCATGCTGGCCGCGGCCAGCAGCTGCTCGTAGATATAGCAGTGCAATAACGCGGCCTCCCTTTCCCCCAGCAGATCGAACGCCACGCCGAACGCCGGAAACTCGGCGTCGCCGTCGTCGCGCGCCGGATTGCGCGCCCAGGCGTCGACCGTGATCTCGCTGTCGGTGCCAGCGGTGCGCAGCACGAAACGCAGCTGCAGCCGCGTGCCGGGAGCGGGCGTCGGGCCGGCCGTCTGCACCAGCGCGCCGCCGGCGCTCAGGTCCGACAGCACCGCCAGTCGCGGCGCGCCGGCCGCGTCGCCGTCCTGATCCATCAGCTGCGCCGCCAGCCGGGTCTGCACGCGCGGACTGCTGCGCACCGGCACCTGCTGCACCTCGGTCGGCACGGACAGCACCAGGTAACGGAACGGACTGCGGCACACCGCGGTCACGGTGCAGCGGAAGCTGTGGATCGACTGGCCGGTGAAGCCGCGCAGCAGCACCTCTTCGCCCGCCTGGAAGGTGGCGTCGTTGCCGCCGAACTGCGGCCAGCTGACGAACAGCCCCTGTTCGATAAAGCCGATCAGCCGGCTCGCCGCCGCGCGGCCGCCGTCGTCGGGCGCCTTGATCTGCAGCAGCGTGCCGACCTGCAGACCGAGCGGGCCCGAGGCCTGCGCGGGCACCGGATCGACACGCACCGCACCGACCGGCGCGGCATCGTCGGGCGGTAGCGGATCGGGCCGGCACACCGAGCCATGGCGAAACACCAGCGCGACGTCGCGGCCGTCGGCGAGCACCTTGCCGCTGCCGAGCAACAGGTTGCCCTGCCCGTCGAGCAGCGACCACGGCAAGGGCTGGCCGACCGGCAGGTCGTTCGGTGTCAGAGGAATCATCGGCGTCCCAATTTCAATGCCCACGGCCGTGGGCGACAGTGCGGGGGCGGCCGCCGGGCCGCGGCCGCGCCTCCCGATTCCACAGCTATCGGCGCCAGGCCCCAAAGGTTTAGCGACACCCTACCTTAGGGGGATAGCGGAACGGGCCGCCGGGCGGATGGCGGTGTGGCGCTGGCGGGGGCCCACCGTTTCCGCCTTGACGCAGGCGTCGAGTAACGCCAGAATCTCGCCAAAGCTGTCTGACAGCCTTACAGATTGCCACGACGACCCGGCCCGACGCGGCCACCTTTGGCCCATTTACCGACGACCCGCCAACGGAACCCTGCTTGGAACCCCTCACCCGCCCCTCCTCCCTGGCTTCACGGATCGCCGAAGCGATCCGCGCCGATATCGGCGCGGGCCGCTTCGTTGCCGGCGCGCGCCTGCCGGCCGAGTCCGCCCTGGCGGCGGCGTTTGGCGTCAGCCGGCCGATCGTGCGCGAGGCCATCGCGCAACTGAAGGCCGACGGCGTGCTGGTTACGCGCAAGGGCTCGGGCGCCTACGTCTCCGACACGCCGGGCGGACAGGTCTGGCGGCTGCGCGGCGATGCCGCCGGTGCGGACGGCGGCCCGGCCGACGGACCGACGCTCACGCACCTGTTCGAACTGCGCGTGATGGCCGAGACCGCCTGCGCCGAGCTGGCAGCACGCCGCCGTACCGACGCCGATCTCGCCGCGATCGCCACCGCCCTCGCCGCGATGCGGGCGCAGCGCGACGACCCCGCCAGCGCGGCGGCGGCCGACGTGGCGTTCCACCAGGCGATCGCGCAGGCCGCGCATAACCCGTGCATGGCGGGGCTGACCGATTTCGTCGGCCAGCAGCTTCTCGCCGCGCGCCGGCTGGCCTGGGAAAACGCCGCCCGCTATCGCGGTGGGCCGGGCGCGGCCGAGCAGGAACACACGGCGTTGGCCGAGGCGATCGCCGCCGGCGATGCCGGAGCGGCACGGCAGGCGGCGCGCCGGCATCTTGAAGCGGCCGCGGCGCGCATGGGGCTCGAACTGGATTGACCGCAAAAGACGAGGAAGCCGGTAGCGCGATCGCAGTCGCTGTCCCGCATTGGCTCCCTCGAAGACGCAACGAAGAAGCAACGAAGAAGCAAGCAAAGCAAGGGAAGCAACGATGGAATCAGTGGATTGCGTGGTAATCGGCGCCGGCGTGGTGGGCCTGGCGGTCGCGCGGGCGCTTGCGCAGCAGGGGCGCGAGGTGGTGATCCTGGAGGCGGAGAACACCTTCGGCACGATCACCAGCGCGCGCAACAGCGAGGTGATCCACGCAGGCATCTACTACCCGGCCGGCTCGCTGAAGGCGAGGCTGTGCGTGCGCGGCAAGGCGATGCTGTACGACTATTGCGCCAGCCACCAGATCGCGCACCAGCGTTGCGGCAAGCTGATCGTCGCGACCAGCGCGGCCCAGGTGGCCACACTCGAAGGCATCCGGGCAAAGGCCGCCGCCAACGGCGTCGACGATCTGCGCCTGCTGTCGCGCGGACAGGCGCTGGAACTCGAGCCGAATCTGCAGTGCGAGGCGGCGCTGCTGTCGCCGTCGACCGGGATCGTCGACAGCCACGGCGTGATGCTGGCGTTGCTGGGCGATGCCGAGCGGGCCGGCGCGATGCTTGCGGTGTGTTCGCCGGTGCAGGCCGGCGCCGTCACCACCGACGGCATCGTGCTGGAAGTCGGCGGCGACACCGCGACCACGCTGCTGGCCCGCACCGTCGTCAATGCGGCAGGGCTGACGGCCCCGGAATTGGCCCGCCGGATCGAAGGCATGCCGGCGGCGCATGTCCCGCCGCAGTTCTACGCCAAGGGGTGCTATTTCACGCTGGCCGGCCGGGCGCCATTCTCGCGGCTGATCTACCCGGTGCCCGAGGCGGCCGGGCTGGGCGTGCATCTGACGCTGGACCTGGGCGGCCAGGCCCGTTTCGGCCCGAATGTGCGATGGATCGACGAGATCGAATATGCCGTCGATCCGCACGATGCCGACAGCTTCTATGACGAGGTGCGGCGCTACTGGCCGGCGCTGGCGGACGGGGCGTTGCAGCCGGGCTATGCCGGCATCCGCCCGAAGATCAGCGGCCCGGGCGAGCCGGCCGCGGACTTCCGCATCGACGGTCCGGCCGTGCACGGCGTGCCCGGGCTGGTCAATCTGTTCGGCATCGAATCGCCGGGGCTGACGGCGTCGCTGGCGATTGGGGAGGCGGTGGCCGCGATCGCGGGATAGGACTGGAGAGAGGGTGGCGGCGATCGGCGGATAGAGGCGACGCGCCCGGAATAAAGCTCCCCTCTTCCGCTTTGGCGGGAGAGGGGTTGGGGGAGAGGGCACGGGCAGTTGCAAGACCAGCGTGGTCAGCCACTGGTGACGCCCCTTGCCCTCTCCCCCGCCCCTCTCCCGCAAGCGGGAGAGGGGGCGAAAACCTGCCGCTCCGCCCTGCGCCTTGGGACCGTCTCCCGCCAGCGGGAGAGAGGGGAAACCCGCCGCTTAGCCCTGTCCCTTCGGCGCCTGCGCCGGAATCCGCGGCGTCTCCACCCGCACGTCGCCGCATTGCGCGCGATGGCGCAGCGCGTGGTCCATCAGCACCAGCGCCAGCATCGCCTCGGCGATCGGCGTCGCCCGGATGCCCACGCACGGGTCGTGGCGGCCGAAGGTCTCGACCGTGGCGGCCTGCCCCGCCTTGTCGATCGACTCGCGCGGCGTGCGGATGCTCGAGGTCGGCTTGATCGCCAGCGACACGGTGATGTCCTGGCCGGTCGAGATGCCGCCCAGCACGCCGCCGGCATTGTTGGTGCGAAAGCCCGCCGCGGTCAGTTCGTCGCCATGGACGCTGCCGCGCTGCGCCACGCTGGCGAAGCCGGCGCCGATCTCGACGCCCTTGACCGCATTGATGCCCATCATCGCGTGCGCGATATCGGCATCGAGCTTGTCGAACAGCGGCTCGCCCAGACCCACGGGCACGCCGCTGGCGACCACCTCGATGCGCGCGCCGACCGAATCGCCGTCGCGGCGCAGCGCGTCCATATAGGTCTCCAGCTCGGGAACGATATTGGCGTCGGCGGCGAAGAACGGGTTGCGCGGCACTTCCGCCCAGTCGGTAAACGGCACCTGGATCTCCCCCAGCTGCGACATATAGCCCCGGATCTCGGTGCCGTACTGCTCGCGCAGCCATTTGCGCGCGACCGCCGCGGCGGCCACCACCGGCGCGGTCAGCCGGGCCGACGAGCGGCCGCCGCCGCGGTGGTCGCGGATGCCGTATTTCTGCCAGTAGGTGTAATCTGCGTGGCCCGGGCGGAAGGTCTCGACGATATTGCCGTAGTCCTTGCTGCGCTGGTCGGTATTGCGGATCAGCAGGCAGATCGGCGTGCCGGTGGTCTTGCCCTCGAACACGCCCGACAGGATCTCGACCTGGTCCGGCTCCTTGCGCTGCGTCACGTGGCGCGACGTGCCCGGCTTGCGGCGGTCCAGGTCGCCCTGGATATCGGCCTCGCACAGGCTCATGCCCGGCGGGCAACCGTCGACCACCGCGCCGATCGCGGGTCCGTGCGACTCGCCGAAGGTGGTGACTGTGAAGAGCAGGCCGAGGGTATTGCCGGACATGATGAAAACCACGCAGGAATTGGGAAAGGCCTACATTGTACGGCCTGATGTGACACTGGACGGCACCGCACTGCGGCGCCGGCTCGGACGCCGCGGGCCCTCGCCTACCGCCATTCGCCGCGCAGCCCCTGCACCACCTGCTGCAGGCCTTCGGGGGTGGCCTGCTCCGGCGCGATCGGCTCGCCCACCACCAGTTCGAGCCGGCTCAGGATGCCGCGCCGGAACGGCCGCGTCATCGCCGCCCCGCCCTTGCGCGAGAAAAAGCTGCCCCACAGGCCGCGCAGCGCCATCGGCACCACCGGCACCGGCGTGCGGCGCACGATCTGCTGCACGCCCTGCTTGAACGGATTGATGTCGCCGCTGGCGGTGATCTTGCCCTCCGGAAAGATGCAGACCAGTTCGCCGGCGGCGAGCGCCCGCGCGACCTCGTCGTAGGCGTGCTTCAGCGTCTGCGGATCTTCATGCGCCGGGGCGATCGGGATCGCGCGCGCCTGCCGGAAGAACCACGACAGCAGCGGCACGCGGAAGATCCGGTGATCCATCACGAAGCGCACCGGCCGCGGGCTCGCCGCCATCAGCACCACCGCATCGGCGAAGCTGACGTGATTGCAGACCAGCACCGCCGGCCCCTCGGCCGGAATCCGGTCGGTGTGGATCCGCTTGAGCCGGTACACCGTATGCACCAGGATCCAGGCGACGAAGCGCAGCAGGAATTCCGGCACCAGCGAATAGATGTAGATCGCCACCGCGGCATTGAGCAGCCCGACGGCCAGGAACAGCTCGGGGATGCTGTAGCCCGCGCCGGTCATCGCCATCGCCAGCAGCGCCGAGGCGATCATGAACAGGCTGTTCAGGATGTTGTTGGCGGCGATGATCCGCGCGCGATGCGTGGGCGCGCTGCGGCTCTGGATCAGCGCGTACAGCGGCACGCTGTAGAAGCCGCCGAACATCGCCAGCAGGAACAGATCGGCCAGCACGCGCCAGTGCCCGGGCTCGGCGATGAAGGCCGCGATGCCGCTCAGCGCCGCCGGCGCCTGGCCGCGGCTGGCGAAGTACAGATCGATCGCGAACACCGTCATGCCGATCGAGCCGAACGGCACCAGGCCCACCTCGACATGCCGGCCCGACAGCCGCTCGCACAGCAGCGAGCCGACGCCGATGCCGACCGAGAACACCGCCAGCAGCAGCGTCACCACGCTCTGGTCGCCGCCGAGGACGGTCTTGGCGAAGGCGAAGAACGAGGTCAGGAAGGTCGCGCCCAGGAACCACAGCCACGAGATGCCCAGCAGGCTCAGGAACACGGTACGGCTCTCGCGGGCCAGCATCAGGTTGCGCCAGGTCTCGGTCACCGGGTTCCAGTTCAGCTTCAGGTCCGGCTGCGGCGCCGGCGACAAGGGCACGCGGGACGCCGCCGCGCGGCCGACGATCGCCAGCGCCACGCAGGCCGCGCCGATATAGAGCGTGGCGGGAATGCCCGGCCGTGCCGCCGCTGCGCCCACCGCCGCCAGCTCGCCGCCCAGCACGGTGCCGAGCAGGATCGCGACGAAGGTTCCCATCTCGACCAGCCCGTTGCCGCCAACCAGCTCGCGCTCTTCCAGGTGCTGCGGCAGGTAGGCGTACTTGACCGGGCCAAACAGCGTCGAATGCAGGCCCATCAGGAAGGTCGTCAGGTACAGCAGCGGCGCGCTATACCAGGCGAAGCCCGCCAGCCCGACCAGCATGATCGCGATCTCGAGCGATTTGACCAACCGAATCAGCTGCGACTTCTCGATCTTGTCGGCGATCTGCCCGCTGGTGGCGGAGAACAGCACGAACGGCGCGATGAAGATCGCCGAGATCAGGAAGGCCGCGCTGGCCCCGTCCACGCCCTCGAAGCGCGCGGTCTGGTAGGTCACCAGCGAGGTGAACGCGACCTTGAACACGTTGTCGTTCATCGCGCCCAGGAACTGGGTCCAGAAGAACGGCGCAAAGCGGCGCTCGCGCAGCAGGCGGGACTGGCTCGATTGGCTCATGGATCGGGGAATGGCGCGGAGGGTGGCGCCAACGGTGGCGCAGAACGTCCAGGCGCGATCGCGGACGCGGAGTCGGGATTCGAACAGGTGGGAGCCGGGCGGGCGGCACCGCGATGGCCCGCCCCTCGCCGGCGGGACCGCTTCAGCTGGCCTTCTCTTCCGGCCAGTCGCGGATATAGGCCTTCAGCATCCGGTTCTCGAAGCTCTGCTCCTCGACCACGGCCTTGGCCACGTCGTAGAACGAAATCACGCCCATCAGCGTGCGGCTGTCGAGCACCGGCATATAGCGGGCATGGCGCTCGAGCATCATCCGGCGGACCTCGTTGACGTCGGTCTCGGGCGTGCAGGTCAGCGGCGCGTCGTCCATCACGCGGCGGATCGTCGCGTTGCCGACATTGCCGTTGTTCGAGGCCAGCGTCTGGATGATCTCGCGGAAGGTCAGCATGCCGACCAGCTCGCCGTACTCCATCACGACGAGCGAGCCGATGTCGCGCTCGGCCATCGTGGTGACCGCCTCCAGCAGTGACGTATCCGGCTTGACGGTATAGAGCGTATTGCCCTTGATCTGCAGGATGTCGCTGACTTTCATAATGGTCTCCCCTCGATGATGCCGGTGCGGCGGGCATCGCCTGCCTGAACCGCCCGAACCGCGTGACTGCGCAGGCTTTGCGCGCCATCCGCGATAGATGGGCCGATGCTAGCCGAAAGCGGGCGCCCAAGTAAAGCCGGAGCCCTTCGGCGCCCGCGCGGTCCGCCGCCGGCGGCCAATGCTACGATGCAGGCCGGCACATCCGCATGCCGCCGGACGTTCGCCCCGCGCGAGCGTGCCGGTACCGGCCGCTGTCAGACGGCTTCGCTGGAACCACGATACAAGGAGACACGAAAGAGACCATGTCCGATACCCGTTTCGATACCCTCGCGCTGCACGCCGGCGCCGCGCCCGACCCCGCCACCGGGGCGCGCGCCACGCCGATCCACCTGACCACCTCGTTCGTGTTCCGCGACAGCGAACACGCGGCCTCGCTGTTCAATATGGAACGGGCTGGCCACGTCTATTCGCGCATCTCGAATCCGACCGTGGCCGTGTTCGAGGAGCGCGTCGCCGCGCTCGAGAACGGCGTCGGCGCGATCGCCACGGCGTCGGGCCAGGCCGCGCTGCATCTGGCGATCGCCACGCTGATGGGCGCCGGCTCGCATATCGTCGCCTCGTCCGCGCTGTACGGCGGTTCGCACAATCTGCTGCATTACACGTTGCGCCGCTTCGGCATCGAGACCACCTTCGTGCAGGCGCGCGACATCGACGCCTGGCGCGCCGCGATCCGGCCCGAGACCCGGCTGCTGTTCGGCGAGACGCTCGGCAATCCGGGCCTGGACGTGCTGGACGTCCCGACGCTGGCCCAGCTGGGCGACGAACATGGCATTCCGCTGCTGGTCGACTCGACCTTCACCACGCCCTATCTGCTGCAGCCGTTCGCGCACGGCGCGGCGCTCCTCTACCACTCGGCGACCAAGTTCCTCGGCGGCCATGGCACCACCATCGGCGGCGTGCTGGCCGAAGGCGGCAACTTCGATTTCGAGGCATCCGGGCGCTTTCCCGAGCTGTCGGAGCCGTATGCGGGCTTCCACAACATGGTCTTCACCGAGGAGAGCACCGTCGCGCCCTTCCTGCTGCGCGCGCGCCGCGAGGGCCTGCGCGACTTTGGCGCCTGCATGAACCCGATGGCGGCGTGGCAGCTGCTGCAGGGGATCGAGACGCTGCCGCTGCGGATGGCGCGCCATATCGACAACGCGCGCCGCGTGGTGCAGTTCCTGGTCTCGCACCCGATGGTCGAGTCGGTGGCCTACCCCGAGCTCGAATCGCACCCGGACCATGCCATCGCCAAACGGCTGCTGCCGCGCGGCTGCGGCGCGGTGTTCAGCTTCAACCTGAAGGGCGACCGCGCCGCCGGCCAGCGCTTCATCGAAAGCCTGACGCTGTTCTCGCATCTGGCCAATGTTGGCGACGCGCGCTCGCTGGTGATCCATCCCGCCTCGACCACGCACTTCCGCATGGATGCCGCGGCGCTGCGCTCGGCCGGCATCGCCGAGGGCACGATCCGGCTGTCGATCGGCCTCGAAGATCCGGACGACCTGATCGATGACCTGAAGCGCGGGCTGAAGGCGGCGCAGAAGTCGATGGAGAAAGGCAGCGGCGGTGGCAGCGGCACTGCCGGCAACAAGACCAACGGAGGGAACGCCTGATGTACCTGAACGTCGATGGCCAGCGGGCCTACGCCTATACCGGCGGCAAACCCTTCGATCCTGCCCTGCCCTGCGCCGTGTTCGTGCACGGCGCCCAGAACGACCACAGCGTCTGGGGCCTGCAGACACGCTGGTTCGCGCATCACGGCTATTCGGTGCTGGCCGTGGACCTGCCCGGCCACAACCGCAGCGAGGGGCCGCCGCTGGCCACGGTCGAGCAGATGGCCGACTGGATCGCCGCGCTGCTGCGAGCGGCCGGCGTCGAGGCGCCCGCGCTGGTGTTCGGCCACAGCATGGGCTCGCTGATCGCGCTCGAATGCGCGGCGCGCCATGCCGGCGCGGTGCGCGCGATCGGCATGCTGGCGACCGCCTATCCGATGAAGGTGTCGGACGCGCTGCTCGACGCCGCGCAGAACCGCGAGCACGAGGCCATCGCGATGGTCAATGCGTGGTCGCATTCGAGCCTGGCCAACAAGCCGTCGGCGCCCGGTCCTGGCTTCTGGATGCATGGCGTCGGCCAGCGGCTGATGGAACGGGTCGGCCGCCGCAATCCGCAGGCGCAGGTGTTCCATACCGACTTTGCCGCCTGCAACGCCTACGCCAACGGCGAGCGCGCCGCGGCGGGCCTGCAGTGTCCGGCGCTGGTCGTGATCGGCAGCAAGGACATGATGACGCCGGCGCGCTCGGCCCGCGCGCTGGCGTCGACGATGCCGCGCGCCAGCGTGGTCGAAGTGCCCTGCGGCCACGCGATCATGGGAGAGAAGCCGGACGAGGTGCTGGACGCGCTGGCGGGCTTTGCGCGGCGCGTGGTGGCGAGCGGCGGTTAATCGCCCATACCGTCGTCCCCGCGAAAGCGGGGACCCAGTGGCTTGAAAAGACGCTGGGTTTCCGCGTCCGCGGGAACGACGCGATATCCCCCCTCAGACCTGCCCGTGCCAGCCGGGCGGGACCACCTCGAGCGTGCGGCGCTGCCCCTCACCCGCCGGCGTCTGCGGCGTCTGCGGTGGCGACATCGCGCCGGTGTCGAAGATCTCCTGCAGCGTCTTGTCCAGCATCGGGTTCTCCAGCACGCCGCGCAACGCGTCGGCGCCGTGGAGCAGCTGCGCCACCGCGGTGCGCGGCAGCCGCGGCAGGTTCAGCACCAGCCGGTCGTGCAGCAGCCGCAGCGGCACGCGCGCCGGGTCGCACAGCAGCGCCCAGTGCGCCTGGCCGCGATGGTGCTGCAGCTTGCCGACCAGATGCATCGCATTGAGCTTGCCCAGCAGCACCGCCAGATAATCGGCCTCGACCCGCAGCTTGCGGCCCAGGTCCAGTTCGCCGACGCTGCGCGGCGCCTGCTCGCGCGCGCGGTAGAGCACGTACAGCACGCCCAGCGCATCGTAGAACTCGCTACCGGCAAAGGTGCGGCGGCGCCAGTAGCCCTGCCGCACCACCGGCAGGTTGGCCGCGATGGTGGCGCCGAGCAGCGTCACCAGCCAGCTCAGGTAGATCCACAGCAGGAAGATCGGCAGCGCGGCGAAGGCACCGTAGACCGCGGTATAGGTCGGGAAGCGCGTGACGAAATAGCCGAAGCCGCGCTTGGACAGCTCGAATGCCAGCGCCGCCACCAGCCCCGCGAGAATGGCATCGCGCCATTCGACATAGGCGTTGGGCACGGCCGTATAGAGCAGGGCGAAGGCGATCGCCGACAGCAGCACCGGAGCGAGGCTGACCGCAAAGCCGACGCCGAACGGCATCGTGCCGACATAGCCGGCGGAGATCGAGATCAGGTACGAGCTGATCGACAGGCTGCCGCCGATCAGCACCGGGCCGCACGTCAGCACCGCCCAGAACACCAGCACGCGCTGCGCGAAGCGCCGCTTCTGCTTGACGCGCCAGATCGCATTGAGCGCGTCCTCGACCGTCAGCATCGTCAGCACCGCGGTGACCATCAGGCCGACCAGGCCGACCGCGGTCAGGCCCTTGGCATTGCGCGCGAATTGCCCCAGATAGCCGGTGATCGAATCGGTCAGATTGCCGGGAATCAGGTTCTGGAACAGGAAGCCTTCGATCGCGTTGCGAAAGTTCGCGAACATCGGAAACGCGGCGAGCAGCGCAAACGCGACCGTCAGCACCGGCACCACCGACAGCACCGTCGTGAAGGTCAGGCTGGCCGCGACCTGCGGCAGGCGGTCCTCGCCTGCGCGCCGCGCGGCATAGCGCAGCAACGCACGCAGCTTCTGCCAGTTCCATTCGCGGCGCAGGCGCGCGAGACGGTTGGTGCTGCGGGACAGGAGACTCGGATGGGACATGCGGGACAAACTCCAGGGCGGCGGGCGCCGAGCCCGCCACTATAATACGCCGGTTGCCCTGCATGGGATGCCCATGCGCCCAAGCGCGGATCGCCGCGCGCGCCGCAGCGCATGTTGCGCGCAATGCAATGCCCGTCCCGTTCCTGCCTGCCCTTCCGCCCTCATGTCCGACATCCTGGTCCTCTACTACAGCCGTCACGGCAGCACCCGCAAGCTCGCCGAACTGATCGCCACCGGCATCGACAGCGTGCCCGGCGCCCACGCGCGGCTGCGCACGGTGCCGCCGGTCTCGACGGTGTGCGAGGCCACCGCGCCGGACATCCCCGCCGACGGCCCGCCCTATGTCGAACTGCGCGACCTGCACGAGTGCATCGGCCTGGCGCTTGGCAGCCCGACCCGCTTCGGCAACATGGCCGCGCCGATGAAGTACTTCCTCGACGGCACCATCGCCGAATGGCTGTCGGGCACGCTGACGGGCAAGCCGGCCTGCGTGTTCACCTCGACCGGCAGCCTGCATGGCGGCCAGGAAACCACGCTGCTGTCGATGATGCTGCCGCTGCTGCATCACGGCATGCTGGTGATGGGACTGCCCTACAGCGAACGCGGGCTGATGACGACCGTGGGCGGCGGCACGCCTTACGGACCGAGCCATCACGCGCTCGGCGACAACAGCCGGCCGGTCAGCGAAGACGAATCGGCGCTGGCCATCGCGATGGGCAAGCGGCTGGCACAGACCGCGCTGCGGCTTGCCGACCACGCCTCCGCCAACGGAGCGTCGCGATGAACCCGGCCGACCCGCGCGACGACGCCGCGCTGCATAGTCCGCTGCTGTACCGGCTGAGCATCGCCAGCCTGCTCGCGCTGATCGCGCTGTCGATCGCCTGGGAATGGTTCCTCGCCCCGCTGCGGCCGGGCGGCTCCTGGCTGATCGTCAAGTTCGTGCCGCTGCTGCTGCCGCTGCGCGGCATGCTGACGCGCAACCGCTACACGATGCAGTGGTCGTCGATGCTGATCCTGCTGTATTTCACCGAAGGGGTCGTGCGCGCCACCAGCGATCGCGCGCCGTCGTCGTGGCTGGCGTGGTGCGAGGTCGCGCTGACCGTGCTGTTCTTCTTCGCGACCATCTTCTATCTGCGCCCGTACAAGCGCCGTGCGCGTGCGCAGGCCAAAACCCAGGCCGACGCAGCGGCTTCCACGCAGGCACGGCACTGAACCGCCGCGCCGTCTTTATCGGCGCTCCCATCGACGCTTCCTCCGACCCGACCCGACCGCCAACGCCATGACGCAAGCCCCGACCGACGCCCGCCTCCACTCCTTCCTGTCTTTGTGCCGCGCCGCGCTGGGGCCGACGCATGTGCTGACCGAAGCCGAGGACAAGGCGGCCTATCTGACTGACTGGCGCCGCCGCTATACCGGCGATGCGCTGGCCGTGCTGCTGCCGGGCACCACCGACGAAGTGGCCGCCGCGGTGCGCGCCTGCCACGCGCACCAGATCGCGATCGTGCCGCAGGGCGGCAATACCGGCCTGTGCGGCGGCGCGACGCCTGACGGCGCACAGCCTTCGGTGGTGCTGTCGCTGAAGCGCCTGAACCGCATCCGCCAGGTCGATCCGCTGAACAACACGATCACGGTCGAGGCCGGCGCGATCCTGCAGCAGGTCCAGCAGGCGGCGGCCGAGCACGAGCGGCTGTTTCCGTTGAGCCTGGCTGCCGAGGGCAGCTGCACGATCGGCGGCAACCTGGCCACCAATGCCGGCGGCACCGGCGTGCTGCGCTATGGCAATACGCGCGAGCTGTGCCTCGGGCTCGAGGTCGTGACCGCCAGCGGCGAAGTCTGGAACGGTCTGCGCGGCCTGCGCAAGGACAACACCGGCTACGACCTGCGCGACCTGTTCATCGGTGCGGAAGGCACGCTGGGCGTGATCACCGCGGCGGTGATGAAGCTGTACCCGGCGCCCCGTGCGCGCGTGACCGCGCTCGCCGCCGTGGCCGACCCGCGTGCCGCGCTGGCGCTGCTGGCGCTGGCGCAGAGCCACGCCGGCGCGATGCTGACCGGCTTCGAACTGATGTCGGCGATGTGCCTCGAACTGGTGACGCGCCACTATCCGCAACTGCGCTACCCGTTCGACCGGCCGCATCCGCAGGTGGTACTGCTCGAGCTGTCCGACAGCGAAAGCGCCGAGCACGCGCGCGCGACCTTCGAAACGCTGATGGAAGCGGCCTTCGAGGCCGGCATCGTCGCCGATGCGGTGGTTGCCGAATCGGTGCAGCAGTCGCGCGACTTCTGGAATCTGCGCGAGCACATCCCGCTCGCGCAGGTCGAGGAAGGCAAGAACATCAAGCACGACATCGCGGTACCGATCTCGCGCGTCGGCGACTTCATTGCCAGCACCGACGCGCAGCTGCAGGCCGCCTTCCCCGGCGTGCGCATGGTGACCTTCGGCCATCTGGGCGACGGCAACCTGCACTACAACGTGTCGCCGCCGGCGGGACAGGACCACGACGCCTTCCTCGCGCATCAGGATGCGATCAACCGCATCGTGCACGACAGCGTCCACGCGTACGATGGCTCCATCTCCGCCGAGCATGGCTTGGGCCAGCTCAAGCGCGAGGAGAATCGGCGCTACAAGAGCGAGGTCGAACTCGCGATGATGCGGGCGATCAAGCAGGCGCTGGACCCGCTCGGGCTGATGAATCCGGGCAAGGTGGTGTAAGGCGCGGCGGCAGCGGCAAGCGCGCATAAGCTCATGCGAAATCCGTCGTAGCGGCAGGCCCCGGTTTCGTTGACGCCCCTTTCGTCGCGACCTAGTGTAGATAGGTTCGCGCGGCACATCGCTGCAAGAAGGGGACTTCCATGAGCCTGCGGCCAGATCCCACATTCCACGCGTCGCCCGCGCTGGCGATGCAAGCGCCGGCGGAGGAGTACGCCTACACGGTGATGCTGAGCCCCGATGCCTCGCAGCCCGATGCGCTGGCCGTCATCGACGTCAAACCTGGCTCGCCGACCTACAGCCAGGTCGTGCATACGCTGCCGATGACCCACCGCGGGGACGAGCTGCACCACTTCGGCTGGAATGCCTGCTCGTCGGCGCTGTCCCCGCTGACGGGGCACGCGTTTCTCGAACGGCGCTTCCTGATCATCCCCGGCATGCGCTCGTCGCGGATCTATATCGTCGACACCAAACCGCATCCGACCCAGGCGGCGATCCACCGCGTGATCGAGCCCGACGAGATCTTCCGCAAGACCGGGTATTCGCGGCCGCACACCGTGCATTGCGGCCCCGAGGGAATCTATGTCAGCACGCTCGGCGGCGCCGGCAAGGATGGCACCGACGGCGCGCCCGGCATCTTCATCATGGACTGCGAGACGTTCGACGTGCTGGGCCGCTGGGAGATCGACCGCGGCCCGCAGGACAAGCACTACGACTTCTGGTGGAACCTGCCGCGCGACTACATGGTGTCGAGCGAATGGGCCCTGCCGCCGCAGTTCGAGAACGGCCTGGTGCCCGAGGACCTGCTGTCCAACCGCTATGGCCATCGCCTGCACTTCTGGGACCTGCGCGCGCGGCGCAATGTGCAGACGATCGACCTCGGCGCGCAGCATCAGATGGCGCTCGAAGTGCGCCCCGCCCACGACCCGGTGCGCGAATACGGCTTCGTCGGCGTGGTGGTCGACACCACCAATCTCGAAGGATCGATCTGGACGTGGTGGCGCGAGGACGGGCAATTCCACGCCGAGAAGACCGCGACGATTCCGGCCGAACCGGCCGCCACGGACGTGCTGCCGCCGATGTTGCACGGGTTCGGCGCCGTGCCGCCGCTGGTGACCGATATCGACCTGTCGCTCGACGACCGCTTTCTCTACGTGTCGTGCTGGGGCACCGGCGAGATGCGCCAGTACGACGTCACCGATCCGCGCAAGCCACGGCTGACGGGTTCCGTCCATCTGGGTGGCATCGCGCGCCGCACGCCGCATCCGAACGGCAAGCCGTTCGCCGCGGGACCGCAGATGGTCGAGATCAGCCGCGACGGCCGCCGCGTCTACTGGTCCAACTCGCTCTACTCCAGCTGGGACAACCAGTTCTATCCCGACGGCGTGCCGGCGGCCCAGGTCATGGCCCATGCCGATCCGGATGGCGGCCTGACGCTGGCCGACGACTTCTGGGTCGACTTCCCCGCGGGCTACCGCGCCCATCAGATCCGCCTCGAAGGCGGCGACTGCTCGACCGATTCGTTCTGCTATCCGTCCGTCGGACCGCGATGACGTGGGAACAGGCCGGCCTGTGGACCGGCGTGATGGTCAGCGGCCTGTATCACGGCCTGAGCCCCGCGATGGGGTGGCCGCTCGCCGTGTCGAACGGCCTGATGGCACGGCGTGACGACGCGGTGTTCGCCGCGCTCGGCTATCTGGGCCTCGGCCATGCCGGCGCGGTGATGGCCCTGACGCTCCCGTTCGGCCTGCTCGCGTCGCTGGCCGCCTGGCAGCGCGAGATCCGCTTCGTCGCCGCCGCCCTCGTGATCGGCTATGGCATCGCGCTGCTGGCGCGGCGCCGCCATGCACGCGCGCTCGCCCGCATCCCGCCGTCGCGGCTGGCGCTGTGGTCCTTCGCGATCGCGCTGGCCCATGGGGCGGGGCTGATGCTGGTGCCGCTCTATCTCGGCCTCTGCGGCACCGGGGCCGACGCGGGCCATCAGGCCGCGGCCTCGCTCGCCTTCGGCAACGCCGGCATGGCCGTGCTCGTCGCGCTGGTCCACACCGCGGCGATGATCGCGGGCGGCGGCGCGATGGCATGGGTCGCGTATCGCCACGTCGGCCTGGCGCTGGTCTCGCGCAGCTGGATCAATACCGACGCCGCCTGGGCGTTGAGTCTCGTGCTGGTGGGTGGGATGTCGCTGATGGCGGCGACGGCGCGCTGAACGTACCTGCATGCCGAACGCGCCTGGCGCCGATGCAAGGTGGAGCGCGACGGAACCCAGCTCCCAGACCAGAATTTTCATCCAATGAAAATCTGATCGCTTCGTTTGACGCTGCTTTCGGCGCCGCCCTACCCTGTGCCGCACAGAGTTTCCATTGACGAAACCAGCGTGCGCCTTGGCGCCGAGGAGACAAACCGATGAAGCGCCATTCCCCTGCGCGGCGCGCCCTGCTCGCCGCGATGGCGATGCTGTGCGCCGCGGCGATTCCCGCGACGTCTGCTGTCGCGGCCGAGGCCTTTCCCGGCAAACCCATCCGTCTGATCGTGCCATTCACGCCTGGTGGCACGACCGACATCCTGGCGCGGCTGGTCGCGCAGAAAACCGGCGAGGCACTCGGCCAGCCGATGGTGGTCGAGAATCGCCCCGGCGCGGGCGGCAACATCGGCGCGGAGGCGGCCGCACGCAGCGCCGCCGACGGCTACACGCTGCTGATGGGTACGCTCGGCACGCAGGTCACCAACCAGTTCATCTATCCACGCATGCCGTATGACAGCGCGAAGGACTTCGCGCCGGTGACGCTGGTCGCCAATTCGCCCAACGTGCTGCTGGTCAACAGCACGCTGCCGGCCAACTCCATCGGCGAGCTGATCGCGCTCGCCAGGCGCGAGCCCGGCAAGATCAACTACGCGTCGACCAGCACCGGCGGCTCGCCGCATCTGTCGGGCGAGCTGCTGAGCATGATGGCCGGCGTCAAGATGCAGCACGTGCCGTACAAGGGCGCGGCGCCCGCGATGACGGACCTGCTGGCCGGTCAGGTCAACCTGATGTTCGACAACCTGCCGTCCGCGCTGGCGCAGATCCAGGGCGGCAAGATCAAGGCGCTGGCCGTCACCGGCGTCAAGCGCGCCTCGGTGCTGCCGTCGGTGCCGACGGTGCGCGAGTCGGGGTTGCCGGACTACGAGGTCAATTCGTGGTTCGGCCTGCTGGCGCCGGCCGGCACGCCGCCCGAGCGCGTGCGCCGGTTGCAGCAGGCCGTCGACAAGGTGCTGGCGATGCCGGACGTGCGCAAGCGCATCCAGGAACTGGGCGCCGAGCCCGGCGGCGAAGGCTCTGTGGCGTTCGCGGCGCAGATCAAGGCGGATACCGACAAGTGGGCGCGCGTGATTCGCAGCGCGGGGATCAAGGCCCAATGAGCGTGCTGCACGTATCGCACGTACCGCGCGTACTGCACGTACCGCACGTCGTGCACGTACGGCTCGTATGGCACGCACGACACGTACCGCAGCAAAGAAGGACCCAGGCATGACGGACACCATGACTCGCAGCAGCACCCTTCGCATCGGCTCGGGATCGGGCTGGTGGGGCGATCGCGTCGAACCCGCAGAACGCTCGGCGCGCCTCGGCAAGCTCGACTATCTCTGCTTCGAAACGATGGCCGAGGCCACGGTCTCGGCCGCGCAGGTCCGCAAGCGGCGCGACCCGGCGTTCGCGGGCTACGACACCTATCTCGACGAGCGCATGCGCGCGGTGCTGCCGCACTGCATCGCCAACGGCACGCGCATCGTCAGCAATCAGGGATGGATCCATCCGCTGGGAGCTGCCCGGCGCGTCGCCGAGCTGTGCGACGAGCTCGGGCCGCCGGGAGTCAAGATCGCGGCGATCACGACCACCGACCTGACCGGCAGCATCTGCGATCTCGACCTGACGCTGCTGGAGAGCGGCGCGCCGGTGTCCTCACTGCGCGGCACGCTGATCAGCGCGGAGCCTTACGAGGGCGCGGCGCCGATCGTCGAAGCCTTGCGCGCCGGCGCGCAGATCGTGATCACCGGCCGCGTGGCCGATCCCTCGCTGTTCCTGGCGCCGATGATCGCGCATTTCGGCTGGTCGACCGACGACGCGACCCGTCTCGCACGCGGCAGCGCCATCGGCCACCTGCTCGAATGCGGCGCGCAGGTGACCGGCGGCTACTTCGGCGATCCGGGCTACAAGGACGTGCCCGAGCCGTGGAATCTCGCCTTCCCGATCGCGGAGGTCGAGGCCGACGGCAGCGCGGTGATCGCGAAGGTTGAAGGCAGCGGCGGGCGCATCGACCTGCAGACCGTCAAGGAGCAGATGTTCTACGAGGTCCACGATCCGCGCCGCTATCTCACGCCCGACGCGATCGTCGACTTCTCGAGCGCGGTGCTGGAACAGGTTGGGCCCGACCGCGTGCGCGTCAGCGGTGTCGGCGGACTGCCGGCCACCGACACGCTGAAGGTATCGCTGGGCTGCACCGAGGGCCATATCGGTGAAGACATGTTCTTCTATGCGGGACCGGGCTGCCTGGAAAAGGCGAAGCTGGCCAGGCGCATCCTCGAGGAACGCTTTGCCATCGCGAAGCTGCAGGCCGACGAGCTGCGCATCGATTTTCTCGGCGTCAACGCCGTGCATGGAGCCGCGTCGCCCGAACCGGCGTGCGAGCCGAACGAGATCGCGGTACGCGTGGCGGCGCGCACGCGCACGCGCGAGGAAGCCGCCAAGGTCGGCCGCGAGATCGACAGCATGGCGGTCTGTGGGCTGGCATCGACCGGCAAGCGCGTGCCGCATCAGGACCGCACCCGCGAGATCATCGGCGTCTGGTCTGCACTGGTGCCGCGCGCGCTGATCCGCTCCGAGATTCACTATCTGTAAGGAAGCGTCATGCGTGTACCCCTGCGGCGTCTGGCCCATAGCCGCTCCGGCGACAAGGGCAACACCTCGAACACGGCCGTGATCGCCTACGCGCCCGAGTTCTATCCGCATATCAAGGCGCAACTGACCGCGGCGGCGTTCAGGTCGTGCTACGGCACGCTGATCACGGGCGAGGTGACCCGCTACGAGGTCGACGGACTGCAGGTGCTCAACTTCGTCGCCGAGGGCGCGCTCGGCGGCGGCGTGTCGCGCAGCTTGGCGATCGACAACTATGGCAAGGCGCTGGCCAGCGCGGTGCTGCGCTTCGACGTCGAGATTCCGGACGAGCTAGCGCCGCTGTTGCGCGGGCCGGCGCGATAGGCGCACCGCCGTCACGCGGCCTCGTTCGCCCTGCGCGGCCAGCGCCGTTCCGGTCCATGCGCTGGCAATACGGCTGGCTTCGGCTTTCAGCCGCCGCGCAAGCACCGCTTCGCGCGCGCGCAACCGTACCGTCTGCGCCGCCACGCTGAGCGCGCCGATCGGGCGCCCCTGGTCGTCCAGGATCGGTACCGCGATGCCGCCCATGCCCTCCACCACCCAGTCCAGAAACATCACGTGCCCGCGCGCACGGGCCGCCTCGATTTCTTCTGCGATGGCGGCCGCGTCCAGGCGCGGATAGTTGGCAAGCTTGCGCGAGGTCTGCTGCAGGCGATGCGCCCGTTCGGGCGCCGGCAGCCAGGCCAGCACCGCCAGACTTCCCGCGCCGACGCCAAGCGGCCGGCGCGTGCCGACCGACACGTAGTTCGCGCTTTGAGCGACGGTACCTGGCTCCACGTCCGAACACACCGCCTCGCCACGGCTGGCCTCGGTCAGCACGGCGGTATCGCCGAATGCCTCGACCAGCCGCTGCAGGGCAGGCCGCGCCAGCTTGCGCAGCTCGGCCCGGCGCTGCGCGACGTCGGCCAGCTGGAAGATCTCCGGGCCGATGCCGTAGCGGCGCATCTCGTCCCGCGTGGCAAAGCCCTCCTGCACCAGCAGGTCCAGCATGCGCGACGCGGTGGCGGGGTCGAGCCCGGTCGCCCGCGCGACATCGCTCATGCGGCGCACTTCCGGGTCGGACAGCGCGCGCAGCACGGCAAGGGCGCGCTGGACCGGTGAGGGACGCGACGGCATCTCGCGACGTTCAGCGCGCGGGCGTGCCGGCCAGCGTATCGCGCTTGATCTTCTTCGCGAGCGACCACTTGTGGACCTCGGTGGGACCGTCGTAGATACGGAAGGCCCGCACCTCCCGCAGGATCTGCTCGACGATGGTGTCGCGCGACACGCCCAGGCCTCCCATGATCTGCACGCAGCGGTCGGCCACGCGGTACAGCGCCTCCGACACCGCGACCTTGGCCATCGAGCTCTCCGCCGTGCCCGCCGCGCCGCCGTCGAGCACGCCGGCGCACCAGTCGATCATCAGCGCGGCCTGCTGCAGATCGATCCGATTCTCGGCCAGCATGAAGCCCACGCCTTCATGATCGATCAGCAGCTTGCCGAAGGCCTTGCGCGTGGTGGCATACGCGCGCGCGATCTCGTCGGCCCGGACCGCGCCGCCAAACCAGCGCATGCAGTGCGACAGCCGCGCCGGCGACAGACGCACCTGCGCATAACGGAAGCCCTCGTTGACCTCGCCGAGCACCTGGTCGGCCGGCACGCGCAGGTCGTCGAGCAGGATCTGCGCATGGCCGCCCGGCATCGAGCTGTCGATGGTGTCGATCACGCGCTCGATGCGAATGGCCGGATGCGGCAGATCCACCAGGAACATCGTCGCCCGCGCGTGTTCGCCGTCGCCGGTTCGCGCCATCACGATGCCCACCTGGGCCCCTTCGGCGCCGGTGATGAATTTCTTGCGGCCGCGGATGATCCAGTCGCCGCCGGCTTGCGTCGCCGTGGTCTGCAGCATCGAAGGATCCGAACCGGCCCCGCCCTCCTCGGCCGGCTCGGTCATGAAGAAGGCGGAACGCGCCTCGCCGCGCACCAGCGGCTCGAGAAAGCGCTGCTTCTGCGCCGGCGTGCCGACCTTGCCGAGCAGGAACATATTGCCCTCGTCCGGCGCCATCGTATTGACCGCCACCGGTCCCAGCGGCGACAGGCCCGAGCGCTTGAGCACGGCCGCGGTTTCCAGCTGCGTCAGGTGCGATCCGTCGGGCAGGATATGCGGCGTCATCACGCCCGCGGCGCGAGCTTGCGCGCGCATCTCGTCGATCAGCTCGCTCGTCGGCCCGTGCGCCGTGCAGCGCGGATCGGCTTCATAGGGGACGACGACATCGCGGACAAAACGCTCGACGCGATCGGCAATGACGCGGCTGCGTTCGGTGGGGCACGGGGTGAACATGCTGGGTGTCTCCTTGTGGTCGGTCGCGCTCGCGGATCATGGATCGCTCTGCATCGCACGTGCCCGCCGCTGATTGTTGGATGCGGTGAACCGATTGTAGGGGATTCCATCCCGCGGCCTGCCCACCATCAGCACCATGTCAGCGATGCCCTCGTTTGAATTTTGGAAGGTCGATTACCCGCGGCCATCCCAATGCATCAGTCCTGCCGTCACGGAGGGTCGCGCCGGGATCCGTTGAAATAGACCCATTCCACGCCCCGTGTGGCTCGGGCCCCGCTGCCGGGCCGCGCAGTGGCATCAATCCTGCAAGCCCCTACCCCATGCGTTCGTCTCGGCACAGGAGGTAAGGCATGAAGGAATGGCTCGATCTGAACGTCTTTCTGGGTATCCCGGCCCTGAATTGGCTGCATGCCGGCATCGCGGCCGTCGTCAGCTACCTAGTACTGGTCACGCTGCTCGGCTTCGCCGGCGCACGCCTGGACCGGCTCGCGGCCCGGACGCGGCCGGTGATCATCGACCGCATGGCCGACATGCTGCGGCATACGTCGCGCTTCGTGCTGCTGCTGGCCGCATTGCTGATCGCCGTCGACTTCCTCGATCTGCCGCCGAAGTGGGCCAGCCGCATCGGCCATCTGTGGTTCCTGCTGATCGGGCTGCAGATCGCGATCTGGATCAATCATGCCGTCACGCTATGGACGTACGATCGCCTGACCGGTAGCGGACCCTCGGCCCACAATCCCGTGTTCACCACGGTGATGGCATGGGGCATGCGCGTGATGCTGTGGTCGGTGCTGCTGCTCGCGGTGCTGGCCAATATGGGCGTCAATATCACGGCCTTCGTCGCGAGCCTCGGCGTCGGTGGCGTGGCGGTGGCGCTGGCCGTGCAGAACATCCTCAGCGACCTGTTCGCGTCGCTGGCCATTGGACTGGACAAACCGTTCGAGAACGGCGATTTCATCGTGTTCGGCGACATCGCCGGCAGCGTCGAGCGCATCGGCCTGAAGACCACGCGGCTGCGCGCATTGAGCGGCGAGCAGATCGTCTGCAGCAATACCGAACTGCTGAAGACGACGATCCACAACTACAAGCGCATGGCCGAACGCCGCATCCAGTTCAATTTCCGCGTGACATACCAGACGCCGCCGGAAACGCTGCGGCGCATCCCGGAGATCGTCAAGGCGGCCGTCGTCGCGGCAGGCAGAACCCGCTTCGACCGCGCGCATTTCAAGGGCTTCGGCGAAAGCGCGCTGGAGTTCGAGGTGGTCTACTTCGTCACCGATCCGGACTACAACCTGTACATGGATATCCAGCAGTCGATCAATCTGGCGATGGTGACGGAACTGGGCAAGCTGGGCGTGGAGTTTGGAGTGCCGGTGCGAACGGTGCAGCTGGTCGGGACCGATGCCGATGCCGATGCGGCCAGCGGGTCCGCCTCTCGCGACGCGGGCGAGCCCGAACGCGCATGGCCCCCAAAACAGAGCCATCGTGACCGACCTTCGTTGTCCCAGGCGCGGTAGCCTGCGGCACGTTGCACACGAAATGAAGGGCCACAAAATGAAGGGCCACAGAAAACAAAACCCCGGAAGACCGCGATCTTCCGGGGTTCCGCCGCCATGTACCGATGTACTGGCGGAGACGGAGGGATTCGAACCCTCGATCCAGGTTTTGGCCCGGATGCTCCCTTAGCAGGGGAGTGCCTTCGACCTCTCGGCCACGTCTCCCAAACTTGCGTTGTGCGAGGGAGGCCGCACAACGAAGCGCGTATTCTAGCGAGGGTGCGGCAATTGGTCAACGACGAATCGATGACACCGCACTTGCCTGCCCCAGCCAGAGCCGGCGCGCGAACGCGCCGGAATTCAGGCCTGTTCCAGTTCGAACGCCTTGTGCAGCGCGCGGACGGCCAGTTCCATGTACTTCTCGTCGATCAGCACGGAGATCTTGATTTCCGAGGTCGAGATCATCTGGATATTGATGCCCTCTTCCGACAGCGTGCGGAACATCTTGCTGGCGATGCCGACATGCGAGCGCATGCCCACGCCGACCACCGACACTTTCGACACCTTGGGATCGCCCGACACGCTGCCCGCGCCGATATGCGCCTTGACACCGTCGTTGAGGATGCCCAGCGCACGCTGATAGTCGGCGCGCGGCACGGTGAAGGTGAAGTCGGTCTTGCCCTCGACGGACTGGTTCTGGATGATCATGTCGACGTCGATATTGGCGTCGGCGATCGGACCGAGGATCTGGTAGGCGATGCCGGGCTTGTCGGGCACGCCGAGAACGGTGATCTTGGCTTCGTCACGGGCAAAGGCGATGCCGGAGATGACGGCTGCTTCCATGTCAGGGTCTTCCTCAAAAGTAATCAGCGTGCCCGAATGCATTTCCTGCTCGAGCGGCATCAGGGGATCGGTCAGCGACGACAGCACGCGCGTCTTGACGCGGTATTTGCCGGCGAATTCCACCGAACGGATCTGCAGCACCTTGGAACCGAGGCTGGCCATTTCCAGCATTTCCTCGAAGGTGATGCGATCGAGCCGGCGCGCGTCTTCGACCACGCGCGGGTCGGTGGTGTAGACCCCATCCACGTCCGTATAGATCAGGCACTCGTCGGCCTCGATCGCGGCGGCGATGGCGACGGCCGAGGTATCGGAGCCGCCGCGGCCCAGCGTCGTGATATTGCCCAGCGCGTCGATGCCCTGGAAGCCGGTGACGATCACCACGCGGCCCGCGTCGAGATCGCCCAGGATGCGCTCATCGTCGATCGATTCGATGCGTGCCTTGGTGTACGACGAATCGGTTTTCACCGGGACTTGCCAGCCGGTATAGCTGATCGCGTCGATGCCTTCGCCGTGCAGCGCGATGGCCAGCAGCGCGACGCTGGCCTGTTCGCCGGTCGAGGCCAGCATGTCGAGCTCGCGCGGATCCGGCTGCGGCGAAATCTCCTTGGCGAGTCCCAGCAGGCGATTGGTCTCGCCCGACATGGCCGAAGGCACCACGACTACGCGGTGACCGGCGCGGTGCCACTTGGCCACGCGCTTGGCGACATTCTTGATGCGTTCCGTGGAACCCATCGAAGTGCCGCCGTATTTGTGAACGATGAGAGCCATCTTCTTGTCGACGCCAGCGATTGTGCAAAACCACTGAAAATACACCAAGCACCGGCGCCCGGCAAGGCGGAATAGCGGCCGTTTGGCCTTGTCAAGCCTGACGGGAGCGATGTCCCGTGCGGTAGGCGGCATGCGGCGCGCGGTCGACAGGCGCGCGTCCTGCCTCGCTCACTGCGGCGAGCCGGTCTCCGGGCCCCACGCCTGCCATTCGACCCGCCAGCGCGGAGCCGGCGCGGCGTCGGGCCAGCGGCGATGCATGCCGAGCCCGGCGGCCAGCACGATCTGCTCTCCGGCCCGCAGCAGCGGCAGATGGGGACGGCGCCAGGCCGGCACGGCGGCCTCCTGATAGGCCTGCTTCAGCGCCCGGGCCGGGCCGCCCGGCCGCAGCACGATGCGCTCGCCGCCGCTGCGCGGCCCCAGGGTCAGCGGCTGCCGCAGCACCGCCTCCGGCACGCCGAAGGTGTCGTCGCGCGTGAAGCGCAGCTCGCCGCGCCAGGCGGGCACCGGGAGGCTGGCCTGCCCCGCCCACTGCAGCGCGACGGCCTGCGCCGCCGGCGACAGATCGGAAGAGCG
>NZ_JAJQJF010000019.1:0-102239 GCF_021213615.1 Cupriavidus sp. UGS-1
CGCGTCGCTGCGTTGTCAGCAGCAGAGAAACGAGATTATGCAGAACATTTCGCTTCTCGTCAACAGGTTGTCAGCACTTTTTTGCTGCCGCTCCAGCACCGCAGCGCCTTCGCCTTCCCCGCCAACCCCGCCGCCGTTCGGCTGCGAGGGGGCGAATATTAAGGGAGCGTGACAGCCGTGGCAAGCCCTTTTTTGCGGGGCCATCGATGTGCCCGCCGTCTCGACACTACGCCGCCTCCTTGAGACGCCGCCACAAGGTGGTCGGACTGATGCCCAACAGGTGGCACGCCGCCGCGCGATCCCCTCCGCATTCGTCCAGCACCCGGCGAATATGTTCCGCCTGCGATGAACGCGCCACACCAGCCAGCGAACGGTTGCCCGAGCGCGCGTTGACTACGGTGGGGGACGTCGCCTCCATCCCCTCGCTGCCGAACAACTCGGGTACCGTCGTCCGCAATTCGCGCAGCAACGCCTGCTCTTCCAGCGCCCGCCCCGCCAGCAGCACGGCAATCCGCTCGACCACGTTTTCCAGCTCGCGGATGTTGCCCGGCCAGCCATACGCCATCAGCCGGCTGCGCGCGGCCTCCGGCAGGCTCTCCGGGCGCGGCCACCCGAGCCGCTGCTGCGCGCGCCGGTACAACAGCTCGGCCAGTTCCGGCAGGTCCGCCTTGCGCTCGCGCAATGGCGGCATGGCGATACGCAGGATATTCAACCGGTAATAGAGGTCCTGGCGGAACGCGCCGTCGCGCACGAGCGCGGCAAGATCCCGATGGGTGGCGGCGATCACGCGCACGTTGACCGGCACCGCATCCACGCCGCCGATCGGCAGCACCTGCTTTTCCTGCAGCACGCGCAGCAGCCGGGTCTGCAGCGCGGGCGGCATGTCGCCGACCTCGTCCAGGAACAGCGTGCCGTTGTGCGCGGACTCGAACAGGCCTGCCTTGCCGCCGCGCCGGGCGCCGGTAAACGCCCCCTCCTCGTAGCCGAACAGCTCGCTCTCGAGCAGCGCCTCCGGAAATGCCGCGCAATTGATCGCCACGAATGGAAACGCGCGGCGCGGACTGGCGTCGTGCATGCCCTGCGCCAGCACCTCCTTGCCGGTACCGCTCTCGCCGCTGATCAGCACGGTCGAATCGACGGCCGCGTAGCGCCGCGCCAACTCGCGCAGCTGCCGCATTGCCGGCGACTCGCCCGCGAGATCGTCGAGCCGATAGCGAACGCCGGTCGTGCGCGCACTGGCGCGCCGGCGCAGATGGCGGTCGACCCGCTGGATCGCGTTGGCATCCTGGATCGTCAGCACCGCGCCCGCGGGACCGCCCTCCGTCACGATCGGTATCCGGTTGACCACGACCATGCGATCGCCCAGCTTGTGGATCGCCTCGAGTTCCTTGGTCCCGGTCCGCATCACGCTGTCGAGCGACAGATCGGGAGCGAGCCCCTGCAGCTTGCGGCCAACCGCATCGCCGGCCGGCGTACCCAGAAAGCGCTCCATCGCCGGATTGAACGACTGGATCCGCCCGTCGGCATCGACGGCGGCGACGCCTTCGTTCAGATGCGCGAGGATCGTATTGACGTACTCGCGCCGGCTCGACTCGATGCGCCGCAGCCGCGCCGCCTCGATCGCGTCCTCTAGCGCGAGCTTGACCGACTGCCCCGAATACAGGAACACCCCCGTCAACCCGAGCCGATCCGCGAGCTCCGTCACGAGCCCGGGTCCGACCACGACCTCCACGCCCTCCTGCCGCAGCGCCTTGACGCGGACAGTGGCGTCGTCCTCGGTCAGATACGTATACGACGGAATCGGAAGGTCAAATGCGCGGGCAAACTCGTCGACTTCCGGGTAGGTCGCGGCGTGCGTCACCAGCGCGACCCGCGGCGAGATGCGCCGCGCCGTGGCCAGCGCGCTGAGCACGTCGAACCCCGTCACCTTGACCAGCGTGACCGGCACGTCCACATGCTGCCGCAGATAGGCCCCATTCGACCCCGCGGCGACCACCGCGTCGAGCCGCCCTTCCCTGGCCTCCCGCGTGATCGCGGTGGCGGCCGCCTCATAGCCCTTGCCGACCAGCCGAAAGTCGGCCTGCGCCGCATAGGAAGGGATCAGATCGGCAAAGGCGCGCGACAGCCGGCTGATGCCGACCGCCCAGATGCGAGGCCGGCCAGGCGGGATCGGGGTGGCGGGGGTAGCGGAAGTCATCGATCGAAAGATGAAGGCGAATGCCGCAAGCCGTAGCGAGCGGACGAACAAAAGCGGCCACAATAGGACGTTGACGCGCCAACGAGGCATTCTGCGCCGCCCGGCGTTGCATTTCAATCGGCGACCATGAATTTCAACATTGAAATGCAACGCAAGCGCCCATAACGCCACCTGTATCGACCAGACTTCCCACAATCCCTTGTCCGGACTGGCCCGACCAGGCCATCCCGCACCGCGCCGCCCTGCTGGCACGCCGCTTGCGCGCTGCCGGCATTCCGCTCACCAGGACGCCACCATGACCCTGACTTCCCAAGACCTGGCCCGCTCGGCGGGCGCCCGTTTCCGCCAGGCCCTGGCCGACGAGCAGCCCCTGCAGGTCGTCGGCACCATCAACGCCAACCACGCCCTGCTGGCCAAGCGCGCCGGCTACCGCGCGATCTATCTGTCCGGCGGCGGCGTCGCGGCCGGCTCGCTGGGCCTGCCCGACCTCGGCATCTCGAACCTCGACGACGTGCTGACCGACATCCGCCGCATCACCGACGTCTGCGACGTGCCGCTGCTGGTCGATGTCGACACGGGCTTCGGCGCCTCGGCGTTCAACGTGGCCCGTACCACCCGCTCGCTGATCAAGTTCGGCGCGGCCGCGATGCACATCGAGGACCAGGTCGGCGCCAAGCGCTGCGGCCACCGGCCCAACAAGGAGATCGTCTCGCAGGACGAGATGGTCGACCGCATCAAGGCCGCGGTCGATGCCCGTACCGACGAGCATTTCGTCATCATGGCGCGCACCGATGCGCTGGCGGTCGAGGGGCTGGACAAGGCGATCGAACGCGCGGTGGCCTGCGTCGAGGCCGGCGCCGATGCGATCTTCCCCGAGGCGATGACCGACCTGTCGATGTACCGCAAGTTCGTCGACGCGGTGAAGGTCCCGGTGCTGGCCAACATCACCGAGTTCGGCGCCACGCCGCTGTTTACGCGCGACGAGCTGGCCGGCGCCGGCGTCGCGATGATCCTCTACCCGCTGTCGGCGTTCCGGGCGATGAACAAGGCCGCGGAGAACGTCTACGCGGCGATCCGCCGCGACGGCACGCAGCAGAACGTGCTGGACACCATGCAGACGCGCGCCGAGCTCTACGAGAGCATCGGCTACCATGCGTACGAACAGAAGCTGGATGCGCTGTTCGCGCAAGCCAAGGCCAAGTAACCAGAACAGAGCGAAGCAAGGAGACGACATGTCCGAAGCCACTCCGGCGCAAGCCACCCCGAAGCCCAAGAAATCCGTCGCGCTGTCCGGCGTCGTCGCCGGCAATACCGCACTGTGCACGGTCGGCCGCAGCGGCAACGACCTGCACTATCGCGGCTACGACATCCTCGACGTCGCCGAGACCTGCGAGTTCGAAGAGATCGCCTATCTGCTGGTGCACGGCAAGCTGCCGACCCAGGCCGAACTGACCGGCTACAAGGCCAAGCTGCGCGCGCTGCGCGGGCTGCCCGCCAACGTCAAGGCGGCGCTCGAATGGGTCCCGGCCTCGGCCCACCCGATGGACGTGATGCGTACCGGCGTGTCGGTGCTGGGTACGGTGTTGCCCGAGAAGGAAGACCACAATCTGCCGGGCGCGCGCGACATCGCCGACCGCCTGATGGCCTCGCTCGGCTCGATGCTGCTGTACTGGTACCACTACAGCCATAACGGCCGGCGCATCGAGGTCGAGACCGACGACGATTCGATCGGCGGCCACTTCCTGCATCTGCTGCACGGCCGCAAGCCGAGCGAGCTGTGGGAGCGCGCGATGCACACCTCGCTGAACCTGTACGCCGAGCACGAATTCAACGCGTCGACCTTCACCGGCCGCGTGATCGCCGGCACCGGTTCCGACATCTACTCGGCGATCTGCGGCGCGATCGGCGCGCTGCGCGGCCCGAAGCACGGCGGCGCCAACGAGGTCGCGTTCGAGATCCAGAAGCGCTACGACACGCCCGACGAGGCCCAGGCCGACATCACCCGCCGCGTCGAGAACAAGGAGGTCGTGATCGGCTTCGGCCATCCGGTCTACACGACCGGCGATCCGCGCAACCAGGTGATCAAGGAAGTCGCGCGCCGCCTGTCGAAGGACGCCGGTTCGATGAAGATGTTCGACATCGCCGAGCGGCTGGAGACGACGATGTGGGACATCAAGAAGATGTTCCCCAATCTCGACTGGTTCAGCGCGGTCAGCTACCACATGATGGGCGTGCCGACCGCGATGTTCACGCCGCTGTTCGTGATCGCGCGGACCTCCGGCTGGGCCGCGCACATCATCGAGCAACGCATCGACAACAAGATCATCCGCCCGAGCGCCAACTACATCGGCCCGGACAACCTGAAGTTCGTGCCGATCGAGAAGCGCCGCTGATCCGGCAGACCCAAACGGAAGCGGCCGCGCCACGCGCCGCTTCCGTCCCGCAGTCCCCGAGACATTCCACGGCGCGCCGAGCACGACCCCGTATCGATCCCCTCCCCATGAATACTGCCTTCCGCAAACCGCTGCCCGGCACGGGCCTGGACTATTTCGACGCACGCGCCGCGGTCGATGCGATCCAGCCTGGCGCCTATGACAAGCTGCCCTACACCTCGCGCGTGCTCGCCGAAAACCTGGTGCGCCGCTGCGACCCGTCGCTGCTGACCGCCGCGCTGACGCAGCTGATCGAACGCAAGCGCGAACTGGACTTCCCGTGGTTCCCCGCGCGCGTGGTCTGCCACGACATCCTCGGCCAGACCGCGCTGGTGGATCTCGCCGGCCTGCGCGATGCGATCGCGGACCAGGGCGGCGATCCGGCCCAGGTCAATCCGGTGGTGCCGGTCCAGCTGATCGTCGACCATTCGCTGGCGGTCGAGCATGGCGGTTTCGACAAGGACGCCTTCGCCAAGAACCGCGCGATCGAGGAGCGCCGCAACGAGGACCGCTTCCACTTCATCGAGTGGACAAAGAAGGCGTTCAAGAACGTCGACGTGATCCCGCCGGGCAACGGCATCATGCACCAGATCAATCTGGAACGGATGTCCCCGGTGATCCATGCGGTCGACGGCGTCGCCTACCCCGACACGCTGGTCGGCACCGACAGCCACACGCCCCATGTCGACGCGCTGGGCGTGATCGCCATCGGCGTGGGCGGCCTCGAGGCCGAGAACGTGATGCTGGGCCGCGCCTCGTGGATGCGGCTGCCCGATATCGTCGGCGTCGAGCTGCGCGGCAAACCGCAGCCGGGCATCACCGCGACCGATATCGTGCTGGCGCTGACCGAATTCCTGCGCAGCCAGCGCGTGGTCGGCGCCTATCTCGAATTCCGCGGCGAAGGCGCGGCCAGCCTGACACTGGGCGATCGCGCGACGATCTCGAACATGGCGCCCGAATACGGCGCCACCGCGGCGATGTTCTTCATCGACGGCCAGACCACCGACTATCTGCGGCTGACCGGGCGCAGCGACGAGCAGGTGCGCCTGGTCGAGAGCTACGCGAAGACCGCCGGCCTGTGGGCCGATACGCTGCAGCACGCCGAATACGAGCGCACGCTGGAGTTCGACCTGTCGACCGTGGTCCGCAACATGGCCGGCCCATCGAACCCGCACAAGCGCCTGCCGACCACCGCGCTCGCCGAACGCGGCATCGCCGCCAGGTGGGAAGCGGTGCCGGGGCAGATGCCCGACGGCGCCGTGATCATTGCCGCCATCACCAGCTGCACCAACACCAGCAATCCGCGCAACGTGATCGCCGCCGGCCTGCTGGCGCGCAACGCCAACGCGCGCGGCCTGACGCGCAAGCCGTGGGTCAAGTCCTCGCTCGCACCGGGCTCCAAGGTCGTGCAGCTGTATCTGGAGGAAGCCGGCCTGCTGCCCGAGCTCGAGCAGCTGGGCTTCGGCATCGTCGCGTTCGCCTGCACGACCTGCAACGGCATGTCCGGCGCGCTCGACCCGGCGATCCAGCAGGAGATCGTCGAACGCGATCTGTATGCGACCGCGGTGCTGTCGGGCAACCGCAATTTCGACGGCCGCATCCACCCTTACGCCAAGCAGGCCTTCCTGGCCTCGCCGCCGCTGGTGGTGGCCTACGCGATCGCGGGCACCATCCGCTTCGATATCGAGCGCGACGTGCTGGGCCACGACCAGAACGGCCAACCGGTGACGCTGAAGGACATCTGGCCGAGCGACGAGGAGATCGACGCGATCGTCGCGCAAAGCGTCAAGCCCGAGCAGTTCCGCAAGGTCTACGAGCCGATGTTCGCGGTGCAGGCCGGCAACGCCGAGACCATCAGTCCGCTGTACGACTGGCGGCCACAGAGCACCTATATCCGCCGCCCGCCGTACTGGGAAGGCGCGCTGGCCGGCGAGCGCACGCTCAAGGGCCTGCGTCCGCTCGCGGTGCTCGGCGACAACATCACCACCGACCATCTGTCGCCGTCCAACGCGATCCTGCCCGACAGCGCCGCCGGCGAATACCTGGCGAAGATGGGCCTGCCCGAGGAAGACTTCAACTCGTACGCGACGCACCGCGGCGACCACCTGACCGCGCAGCGCGCGACCTTCGCCAACCCGACGCTGGTCAATGAAATGGCGGTGGTCGACGGCAAGGTCAAGAAGGGTTCGCTGGCACGCATCGAGCCGGACGGCAAGGTCGTGCGCATGTGGGAAGCGATCGAGACCTATATGGAGCGCAAGCAGCCGCTGATCATCGTCGCCGGCGCCGACTACGGCCAGGGCTCGTCGCGCGACTGGGCGGCCAAGGGCGTGCGGCTGGCCGGCGTCGAGGCGATCGTCGCCGAAGGCTTCGAGCGGATTCACCGCACGAACCTGATCGGCATGGGCGTGCTGCCGCTGGAGTTCAAGCCCGGCACCAACCGGCTGACGCTCCAGATCGACGGCACCGAGACCTTCGACGTGATCGGCGAACGCAAGCCGCGTGCGGACCTGACGCTGGTCATCCACCGCAGGAACGGCGAGCGCGTCGAGACCGCGGTGACCTGCCGGCTCGATACCGCCGAGGAGGTGTCGATCTACGAGGCCGGCGGCGTGCTGCAGCGCTTCGCGCAGGACTTCCTGGACTCGACCAAGGCGGCCCAGGCGGCGTCCGCCGCATCGGCGGCATGAACGCGGCTCGGCGCCCCACCCTGAATCAGCACGAGGTACCCATGGTTTCCCTTCCCCAGATCCGCATCCCCGCCACCTATATGCGTGGCGGCACCAGCAAGGGCGTGTTCTTCCGGCTGCAGGACTTGCCCGAGGCCGCGCAGTCGCCAGGGCCCGCCCGCGATGCGCTGCTGATGCGTGTGATCGGCAGCCCCGACCCCTACGGCAAGCAGATCGACGGCATGGGCGCGGCCACCTCGAGCACCAGCAAGACGGTGATCGTGTCGCCCAGCACCCGGCCCGACCACGACGTCGATTACCTGTTCGGCCAGGTCGCGATCGACCAGCCCTTCGTGGACTGGAGCGGCAACTGCGGCAATCTGTCGGCCGCGGTAGGCCCCTTCGCGATCGCCGCCGGGCTGGTCGACCCCGCGCGCATCCCGCGCGAGGGCGTCGTGACCGTGCGCATCTGGCAGGCCAATATCGGCAAGACCATCGTCTCGCATGTGCCGATCGTCGACGGCATGGTCAAGGAAACCGGCGACTTCGAGCTGGACGGCGTGACCTTCCCCGCCGCCGAGATCATGCTCGAGTTCATGGACCCGGCGGCCGAAGAGGAAGGCGGCGGCGGCGCGATGTTCCCGACCGGCAACCTGGTCGACGACCTCGAGGTGCCGGGCGTCGGCACGTTGAAGGCGACGATGATCAACGCCGGCATTCCGACCATCTTTATCGACGCCGATGCGATCGGCTACACCGGCACCGAGCTGCAGGAAGCGATCAACGGCGATCCGAAGGCGCTGGCGATGTTCGAGACCATCCGCGCCTACGGGGCCGTGCGCATGGGCCTGATCCAGAACGTCGACGAGGCCGCGCGGCGCCAGCACACGCCCAAGGTGGCCTTCGTCGCCTCGCCGGCCAGCTATACCGCGTCGAGCGGCAAGCCGGTGCACGCCGAAGACATCGACCTGCTGGTACGCGCGCTGTCGATGGGCAAGCTGCACCACGCGATGATGGGCACGGCGGCCGTGGCGATCGGCACCGCGGCGGCCATTCCCGGCACGCTGGTCAATCTGGCGGCCGGTGGCGGCAAACGGCAGGCGGTGCGCTTCGGCCACCCGTCGGGCACGCTGCGCGTCGGCGCCGAAGCGGCCCAGGTCGACGGCGAATGGGTCGTGAAGAAAGCCATCATGAGCCGCAGCGCGCGGATCCTGATGGAAGGTTGGGTACGCGTGCCGGGCGACTGGAACCCTGTTGCCTGATCGCAGTAATGCCGGGGCCGCTGGCCGGCCCCGGCATGTCATGGGTGGCAAGCCATATCCTGGCCGTTAATTGCGTTTCATTGGGATGACCGGCAGGCGGGCGTCCATCGCCATAGCGGCAAACCACGCCTGCCCAGACCTCGCAGGACTCAACCAAACAGCACGCTGTTCATCAACGCCTTGGCCACCACGGTGCCCGCTTCGGGCTGCTCGGCATAGACGGTGATTTCCGTGGCGATCTGCCGCTGGCCGCGGCGCACCACGGTCGCGACGGCGCGCAACGCGGCCGCCTCGGCCGGCGCGACATACTGGATCGACAGCGCGCTGGTCGCCCCGCCGCGGACCTTGTCCGGGTCCGCGCCGGACGCCGCGGCCGCCGCGCCGGCGATATCGATCAGCGTCGCAATGACGCCGCCATGCACCGTCCTGCCGACCGTGACATTGCCCGGGCTGAACGGCAGCACCAGTTCGACATGCTCGGGCGCCAGCACGTCGAGCGCGACGCCGAGCGTGCGGGCGACCGGCGAGCCGATCAGGATTTCCTCGACCATCGCGCGAACGCGGGGGGCGACCTCGGCGTAGGTCCCGGCAGCGGAGAGTGGGGGCAGCGAAGACATCATGCGGGCTCCTGAAAAGAAAATCGTTGGCCTGTCGTGGTGAGTCGATGATGGCAGCCGGCGCGGCGCACGTTCAATTACCCGACAGGTAATCCGCTGGACGACGCGCCCGACTGAATCGCAGCCCAGCGCGCCGGCACCGCCTCACCCCGCCGCTTATAATGGCCGCCTTTGCCTCGCCCAGCCGCCATGCCGCCTACCCGCCCCGACACCGCGTCAAACCCGCTCGCCCTGCCGGACACCGCCGACACCACCGGCACCACCGACGACAGCCTGTTCGACCGTCCCGACAGCCCCTGCATCGGCATCTGCTCGACGCTGTTCGACGAGGTCTGCCAGGGCTGCGGCCGCACCGCGATGGAGGTCAGCAACTGGGTCTTCATGAGCGACGCGGAAAAGCAGGCGGTGTGGGAGCGCATCACGCGCGAAGGCACCGCGCGCCGTTTCCAGCGCGACTGAGCGCCAGACGCGTCGAAGCGCCCTCACCGGCTCGCCCCGCTGGTCCGGCGGCCGCCATCGCCCGCCGCGGGCGTCAGCACCAGCGTCTCGAACGCTTTTGCTCCAGCCGGATGCCCGGCACCCCGGATCGTCACGTACTCACCGCGTGCCCATTGCTCGGTCCAGTCGCGATAGTGCGGCGACAACACGTTGCCGGACTGCCCGGTCGGCGTGATGAAGCGCGAGGCGGACAGATCGGCCAGGTCGTAGATCGCGCGCACGCTGGCGCCATGCACGTTCTCGAAAGGCGCCTGCTCGTCGCCGATATTGTGGCGCCCGGCATTGACCGTATAGGTATCCCCGCCGGTCGGCACCTTGACGTTGAAGAACCCTGCCAGCGACGGCACCCTGGCGAACGGCCGGTGTTCGGCGCGGGCCGCGTGGGCCTGGCCCCAGCGCCAGCGCCGCGGGTCGTCGCCATAGCGCTGCTGCAGATCGGCGATCGCACGTTTCCACGCCGCGCCCATCTGGTCGTTGCAGTCCTCCGGGGCCGGCGTCTTCGGATCGTCGCACCAGAAGCGGCCGAGACCGCGCGAGCTGCGCAGGATGTTCAGCATCGCCTGTTGCACATTGCGCTGCTCCCACATGCGCGCGAACACGCCGTCGCCGACCTTGCCCTCGAACATGCCGCGCGACAGCTCGCGCAGCCACGCGGTGGCGACCAGCGGCTCGGTGCGGTCCGCCGCCATCGTGCCGTCCCAGCGTGCCAGCGCGGCAAACAGCTCGCGCTCTCGGGCCGGACGCGAGTCGTCGGCGGCGATCGAGGCGCCGAGCAGCAGCGGCAACGCGTCCTTGACCGCCAGCGACAACTCGTCCTTCTGGATCGCCGCGAACGTGTCGAGCGTGTGCGGCCGCCGCGCGGCCAGCAAGGCGCGGATGCGGTCGTGCCGATACGGCACCGTCCATTCGCTGGTCAGGAAGAACGGATAGTCGTCCGGCACGATCTTCTGGTTCGCGGTCACGACCACGCCGCCGAGCGGATTGAGGCTGCGCGGCAGCTTTTCGAACGGGATGAAGCCGCTCCAGTCGTAGCGCGCGTCCCAGCCCGGCGCCGGCGCCAGCCCCTTCAGATCGTTGGCGGCGTTGCGCAGCGGCACGCGGCCCGGCGCGAGGAAGCCGATATTGCCGTCGACATCGGCATAGACCGCGCTCTGCTGCGGCGTGTGGAAGTCGCGCAGCGCCTCCGTAAAGCTGGCCCAGTCGTGCGCGCGGTTCAGCTTCAGGCCGGCCTGCACGGTGCGATCGTCGGGCCGCAGGGCCACCCATTGGAACGACACCACATACTGCGCACCGAGCGGCGCGACGGCGGCGGCCAGCGGGTCGGCGACATCGGAGATCACCGGCCCGTGGCGCGTCGAGCGGACGCGGATCGTCACGTCGGGCTGGTCCTTGACCCGGATGGTCTCCTCGCGCACCGCGAAATCGGCCCAGCCATCGGGCGTCTGGTACTGCTCGGGCCGGCCGGGACGCAGCCGTTCGATATACAGGTCCTGCAGATCCGGCGCGGTATTGGTGAAGCCCCAGGCGATGCGCGGCGTATGGCCGATCACGACCACCGGCATGCCCGGCAGCGTGGCGCCGGTCACGTCGAGTCCCGGCGCGCGCAGCGTCGCGAAATACCACAACGCCGGCGCCTGCAGGCCCAGATGCAGGTCGTTGGCCAGCAGCGGCTTGCCCGAGCGCGTATGGGCGCCGGATACCACCCAGTTGTTCGAGCCCATGCCCTCGACCAGCCCCGGCGGCGCCGCGGCCTCGACGCTCGCCATCGCCGTGGTCAACGGCGCCAGCTGCCGATACAGCGCCGGATAGTCGGTCGTGCGCAACGGCTGCTCGCCCGGATACGGCGCCAGCAGTTCGTTGATGCGCGACAGCGGCAGCGTCTGCGCCAGCCGCATGCGCAGCACCTCGCGGCTCCAGTTGGCGCTCAGGTCCCAGGCCATCATCGTCTGCCAGGCCAGCGTATCGGCCGGCTCCCAGCGCTCCGGCACCGTGCGCAGGATCGCGAATTCGGGCGGCAGCGGGCCCTTGTGGCTGGCGATGCCGGCATTGACGCCGTCGGCATAGGCCTGCAGCGCGGCGCGGGTCTCCGGGGTGCTGGCGGCGAAGGCGGCCTCGGCGTTGCGGCGTACGCCGATGGTGCGCAGGAAGCGATCGGTCGGGAGCGCGCTGGCCCCGAGGATCTCCGCCAGCCGGCCCGACGCGATGCGCTTGTTCATCTGCATCTGCCACAGCCGGTCCTGCGCATGGACGAAGCCGAGTCCGAAATAGGCGTCGAGCGGATCGCCCGCTTCGATGCGCGGAATCGCGTGGCGGTCGCGCACGATCGTGACGCGCCCATGCAAACCCGCCAGCGCGACGGTGCCCGCCACCGCCGGCTGCGACGCCTGCCGATACCAGGCATAGCCGCCGATCGCCGCGGCCAGTACCAGACCCGCCAGGATCACCGTCAGCCATGCCAGCCGCTTGAGCCAATGCATCGCCTGTCCCTCCCCCGTCCAACCGTTCGTTGCGGTGTCGTATTGTTGTCGACGTGCCGTTGATGAAGCGCAGTTGCCGACGTGCTGCCCTTGATTATCGCCGACGCAAAAATGCCCGGACAGGCCGGGCATTTCCAAAGCGGTCGGCGCTCAGGCCGCGGGCTTCTTCAGCTGCAGCGCCTTGTACTCGAGGAACTCCTCGAGGCCGTACTTGCCGGCCTCGCGTCCATTGCCCGACTGCTTGTAGCCGCCGAACGGCGCCATCATGTTGAACGGGCCGCCATTGATGTCGACCTGGCCGGTACGGATGCGGCGCGCGACGCGGATCGCCCGCGCCTCGTCGCCCGACCACACGCCACCGCCGAGACCATAGACGCTGTCGTTGGCGATGCGCACCGCGTCCTCCTCGGTGTCGTAGCAGATGATCGACAGCACCGGGCCGAAGATCTCCTCCTGCGCGACGGTCGCCTTCGGATCGACGTTGCCCAGCACCGTCGGCTGCACGAAGAAGCCCTTGTCCAGCCCGGCCGGCGGCTCGGTGCCGCCCGCCACCAGCTCGGCGCCCTCGTTGAGCCCGCGCTGGATGTAGCCGGTCACGCGGTCCTTCTGCGCGGCCGAGATCAGCGGACCCAGCCTGGTGGTTTCCTGCAGCGGATCGCCGACGGTAAAGCCCGCCACCACCTTCTTGACGATTTCCTTGACCTCGTCATAGCGGGCCCGCGGCACCAGCATCCGCGTATGCGCCGAGCAGGTCTGGCCGGAGTTCAGGAAACAGGCGTTGATCGTGCCCTTGACGGCGGCCGGCAGGTCAGCGTCGTCCAGGATCACCGAGGCGGACTTGCCGCCCAGTTCCAGCGCGACCCGCTTGACGGTCTGCGCGGCCAGCTCGGACACGCGCTTGCCGGCGCGGGTCGAGCCGGTGAACGACACCATGTCGACCTCGCGATGGCTGGCCAGCACCTCGCCGACCACCGGGCCGTAGCCGGTCACCAGGTTGAACACGCCCGGCGGCAGGCCGGCGGCCTCGATGACCTCGGCCAGCACGAAGGCGTTCAGCGGCGCCACTTCAGACGGCTTGAGCACCACGGTGCAGCCGGCGGCCAGCGCCGGCGCGACCTTCAGCGTGATCTGGTTCAGCGGGTAGTTCCACGGCGTGATGGCGGCGACCACGCCGACCGGCTCGCGCACCACCAGCGAATTGCCGACCTCCTCCTCGAAGGTGAAGGACTCGACCAGCTTGGCGGCCTGGCTCCAGTTGAAGACCGGGCCGCCGACCTGGATCGCGCGGGCCAGCTTGATCGGCATGCCGACCTCGGCCGCGATCAGCTGCGCCAGCTCCTCGGTGCGCGCCTTCAGGCCCTCGGCGATCTTGCGGATATAGTCGGCGCGCTGCTGCGGCGGCGTCGCGGCCCAGCCGTCGAAGGCGGCACGGGCGGCCTGGATCGCGTCCTCGGCATCGCGCGCATGGCCCTCGGGAATCCGGCCCATCACCTCTTCGGTGGTCGAGTGGATGACGTCGATCTGCCCGGTGCCGTGCGGGGTCACCCATGCGCCGTTGATAAACAGTTTGTCTCGTTGCTGCATAGCCACAATTCCTCGGTGAGCCGTCAGGCGTATTGCCCTTCGGTGTTTCCAACCTGATTCAGGCGTTTCAGGGCCTTTGCCGTTGTTATCGATTTTTTCTGTGCCGCCATTGTAAAACCGATTTTGTCGGCCGATATCGCTTCGCCGCATCGCGTTCGCCAGGCGCGCGCCAATATGCCGCCGATCATCGCGCGCGCTCAGGACTCGGGCCAGGCCACCGCCCCGGCAACCCGGCCATGAAAAAAGGCCGCAACGCATCAATCGCGTTGCGGCCTTCATCGGCTCGCTGGCAGAAACGGAAGCCCGATCAGCCGGCGATACCCTGCGACTCCAGGTATTCGTCGTAGGTGCCCAGATAATCGGTCACCGTGCCGTCGGTGCGGATCTCGATGATCCGGGTGGCCAGCGCACTGACGAATTCCCGGTCGTGCGACACGAAGATCAGCGTGCCGGTGAACTTGTCCAGCGCGATCTGCAGCGACTCGATCGACTCCATGTCCATGTGGTTGGTCGGCTCGTCGAGCGCCAGCACGTTATGGCGGCCCAGCATCAGCTTGCCCCAGATCATGCGGCCCTTCTCGCCGCCGGACAGCACCTTGACCGACTTCTTGATGTCGTCGGCGGAGAACAGCAGCCGGCCCAGCGTGCCGCGCAGCGACTGGTCGTCGTCGCCGGCCTGCGTCCACTGGGTCATCCAGTCCATCAGGTTGGTGTCTTCCGGGAATTCCTCGTAGGTGTCCTGCGGCATGTAGCCGACGTTGGCGTTCTCCGCCCACTTGACGCTGCCGTGGTCGACCTCGATGCCGCGCTGCACGCCGGTCTGCACCGCGCCGTCCAGCAGGCAGCGCAGCAGCGTGGTCTTGCCCGCGCCGTTCTCGCCGATGATCGCGACGCGCTCGCCGGCCTGGATCGACAGCGACAGATTGTTCAGGATCTGGCGGTCGTAGGCCTTGCTGATGTTCTCCGCGGTCACCGCCAGGTTGTGCAGCTTCTTCTCGAACTCGAAGCGGATGAACGGGTTCTGGCGCGACGACGGCTTGATGTCCTCGACCTTGATCTTGTCGATCTGCTTCAGGCGCGAGGTGGCCTGGCGGGCCTTGGACTTGTTGGCCGAGAAGCGGCGCACGAAGTCCTGCAGCTCGGTGATGCGCTCCTTGGCGCGCGCGTTGGCCGCCATCTGGCGCTCGCGGGCCTGCATCGACGCTTCCATGTAGTCGTCGTAGTTGCCCGGGTAGACCTTCAGCGTGCCGTAGTCCATGTCGGCCATGTGCGTACAGACCGAGTTCAGGAAGTGGCGATCGTGCGAAATGATGATCATGGTGGAATTGCGCTCGTTGAGCACGTGTTCCAGCCAACGGATCGTGTTGATGTCCAGGTTGTTGGTCGGCTCGTCCAGCAGCAGCACGTCCGGATTCGAGAACAGCGCCTGCGCGAGCAGCACGCGCAGCTTCCAGCCCGGCGCGATATTGCTCATCGTGCCCTGATGCTGGTCGGTCGGGATGCCGACGCCCAGCAGCAGCTCGCCGGCGCGCGCTTCGGCCGTGTAGCCGTCGTATTCGGCGTACTTGGCCTCGAGCTCGGCGGCCTTCATGTAGTCTTCGTCGGTCGCTTCCGGGTTCGCGTAGATCGCGTCGCGCTCCTGCGCCGCGGCCCACATCTCGGTATGGCCCATCATCACCACGTCGAGCACGCGCATGTCTTCATAGGCGAACTGGTCCTGGCGCAGCTTGCCCAGGCGCACGCCCGGTTCCAGCATCACGTTGCCGGCGCTCGGCTCCAGGTCGCCGCCGAGGATCTTCATGAAGGTGGACTTGCCGCAGCCGTTCGCGCCGATCAGGCCGTAGCGGTTGCCCTCGCCGAACTTGACCGAGATATTCTCGAACAAGGGCTTGGGGCCGAACTGCATGGTGATGTTTGCGGTAGATAGCACGTCGAAGAACCTTTTGGAATGCGGTGTAGCGGTGATGGCGGCCGGTGAAGGCGGCAAATCGGCGAAGCAGCCGACGGCGTGCCGCATGGCGCGGCGGGCTGGGCCAACGGAGCGACCGTGGCGCGTGGCCGGACAGGCCTGGGCCCTTCACCTCGCGAAGAATCGGAGATTTTACCATTCCTCGCGCAATCGGGCGCGAGGACGGCGGCGAGTGGGGAAGCCGGGCTGCGGTGGGAGCCTGCGACCCGGGCCGGGTGCCGGGTGCGATGCTGCGGGCGCTCGGCGGGACGCTCAGGCCGGACGGGCCAGCAACGGGTGCCCCGACATCGTCAGCGTGAAGCCATCCGCCGTGGCCCGCAGCGCGCCCAGCCCGCCGACCGGCAGCGTCAGCTTGCGCGGGCAGTGGCCGAACGGCAGCCCGGTGACGATCGGCACCGGCAGGCGCTCGCGCAGATAGGCCACCACGGCCGGCAGGTCGTAGCCATTGTCGTAGTCGCTGACGCGGTAACTGGAGAAATCGCCCAGCAGGATCGCGCGCTGCGCGGCGAGCACGCCGGCCTGCTCCAGCTGCAGCAGCATGCGCTCGACGCGGTACGGCGGCTCGTTGACGTCCTCGAGGAACAGGATGCCGCCATCGACCTGCGGCAGGTACGGCGTGCCCAGCAGGCTGCACAGCATCGCCAGATTGCCGCCCCACAGCGTGCCCGCGACCTCGCCGGAGAACGGCTGGCCGCCGTCCTGCGGCGCGTCGATGTCGACGGTATAGGACGACGCGCGCAGCAGGCCGTCGAAATGCCGCCACATGAAGGCATCGACCGGGTCGGCGCCGAAGTCGGCCAGCAGCATCGGACCGGCCAGGCTGATGCCGCCCGCCTTGGCGAGATACGCCAGCTGGAATGCCGTGAAATCGCTGTGGCCGACGATCGGCGTGGCCGCGCGGCGCGCCTGCGCGGCGATGCGGTCGAAATCGATGCGCGGCAGCAGACGCGCCAGGCCGTAGCCGCCCCGCACCGCCAGCGTCAGCGCGCCGGAAGCCCCGGTACCGATGCCATGCAGGTCGGACAGCCGCTCGTCGTCGGTGCCGCCGAAACGCTGATGGCGGCGGTCCAGCACCTCCGGGTTGGCGATGCGGTAGCCGTGCGCCTGCAGCCAACCGCAGCCGCGGGCGGCAACGGCCATGTCGTGGGGATAGCCGGAGGGTGCGATCAGGCGGACTTCGATGGGCGCGTTCATGCGTCGGGCGTTCCCTGCGGATCGGATGACGGTTCGGTGGCGGAGCCGGTGCCAGGCTCGGTGACAGCCTGCCCGCCGGCGCGGTCTGCCTTCTGCGCGCGCCGCCGCGCCCGGAAGAAATCGCGCAGCAGCTGGCCGCACTCGTCGGCCAGCACGCCGCCGCGGATCGTGGTCTGGTGATTGAGCCGCGCCTCGGCGAACAGGTCGAGCACGCTACCGGCGGCGCCGGTCTTCGGATCGGTGGCGCCGAACACGACGTGACGCAGCCGCGCGTGCAGCATTGCCCCGCTGCACATCGCGCACGGTTCGAGCGTCACGTACAGCTCGCACTCCGGCATCCGGTAATTGCCGACCACCTGCGCGGCCGCGCGCAGCGCCTGCATTTCAGCATGGGCAGACGGATCGCGCGAACGGATCGGCAGGTTGTGGCCGCGAGCGATGATCGCGTCGTTCCAGACCACCACCGCGCCCACCGGCACCTCGCCGGCCGCCTCGGCCAGGCGGGCCTCCTCCAGCGCGGCGCGCATGAAGCGCTGGTCGCGCGCATCGGCCAGCGGGCCCTCGAACGGCGGCGTGGCGATGGCTCCGGTAGCGGCGATAGGCGATGGCGGCGGCGTGTCTGTCATCGGCGGGTCATCGGCGGGTCATCGTCGAGTCGGTTGTCGGCACCTAGGCGGTCGGATCGAGCCGGATCAATCCTGCGCCGGCGCGACGGCGGGCGCGGTGACCTCGGCCCAGCAGTTCGGCGTTTCGAACAGCACCAGGCGGGTCAGCTGCAGATGGTGGCCGAAGCAGTCCTTGAACACCGGCGCCAGCATGTCGAAGGCGATCTGCGCCAGGTTCTCGACGGTCGGAATCGCGTCGAGCACCACCGTCTTGTGCCCCTCCATGCCGCGCAGGAATTCGAGCAGCGCGGTGTCGCCGCGATGGATCAGGAAGGCGTGGTCCCACTTGTCGACCAGATGCCGGTTGGCCAGCGCCTTGATGTCGCTGAAATCCAGGATCATGCCTTCGTCGGCCGCGCCCTCGCGATGCAGCACCTCCCCCGACAGCGTCAGGTCGAGCCGATATCGGTGGCCATGGATATTGCGGCATTGGCCGCCATGGTTGGGGATGCGGTGGCCGGCGTCGAATTCGAGGCGGCGCGTGATCGAGACTTGCTTGTTCATGAAGGCCGGTGCCGGGACCCGGGCGGCAGACGCCTAGCGGATGCCCAGCAGCTTGTGGGTTTGCAGCGAAAGGCGCCAGCGCGGATGGCGCTGGCAGAAATCGACCGCGATGGCGGTATTCTCGCGCGCCAGCGGGCCATCCATCGGCTGTACGAGGAAATAGCGGAAATCCAGCGCCTCGTATGCCGCGAAGTCCTGGCCGGGCTGCGGGATCACGACCTTGAGCTCGTCGCCGCGTGTCACCACCAGTTCGGCGCCCATCTTCGGGCTGACGCAGATCCAGTCGATGCCGTCCGGCACCGCGATCGTGCCGTTGGTCTCGATCGCGATCTCGAAGCCCTGCGCGTGCAGCGCGTCGATCAGCGGCGCATCGAGCTGCAGCAGCGGCTCGCCGCCGGTGCAGACCACCAGCGGGCGGCCGCCCGCGCCTTGCGGCCACTGCGAGGCCACCTGCGCGGCCAGTTCCTCGGCGCTGCGGTATTTGCCGCCCAGCGTGCCATCGGTGCCGACGAAATCGGTATCGCAGAAGCGGCAGATCGCCTGCTCGCGGTCCTGCTCGCGGCCGGTCCACAGATTGCAGCCGGCGAAGCGGCAGAACACGGCGGCGCGGCCCGCGTTGGCGCCCTCGCCCTGCAGCGTGTAGAAGATTTCCTTGACGGCGTAAGTCATGCTCGGGGTCGTTTCGACCTGTCTGTTCGACCGATGGGTTCGAACTGGATGGTGGCGTCGGATCGTGCCCTGGCTATGCCAGCCCTTCTGCTGCCATGCAGGGGCGGATGCCGGTGCGGCTGGCCCTGGCGGAGGCGTTTCCGGTCGCGCAGGGAAACGCGACAGTATACCAAAGACATCTCAATGCCGCAGGCGCCTGGCTGGTGGGCGATCCGAGGTCTGGCGCGGGGCTTCGTCCCGCATCCGCGCCGCCAGAAAGTCCAGAAAGCAGGCAATCCGCGCCGACAGCTGGGTGTTCAGATAGTAGACCGCATGGATGGGCTGGCGCACGTCGAGGGTCTCGCGCGGAAACAGCTGCACCAGGTCGCCGCGGGCCCGATCCTGCGCCGTCATGAAATCGGCCAGGCACACCACGCCCTGGCCGGCCAGCGCCAGCTGCCGCAGCGTCTCGCCGCTGGAGGCGGACACCGCCGGCGTGATCTCGACATCGTTGCCGGCCTCGTCGCGCAGCGGCCAGCGGTTCAGGCTGTCGGGCTGCGTGAAGCCGAGCAGGCTGTGGCCGGCCAGCTCGCCCACCGAGCGCGGCCGCCCGTGCGCCTTCAGGTAGGCGGGGCTGGCCAGCACCCGCAAGCGGCTGTGGCACAGCGGCCGCGCGTGCAGCGTCGAATCGCGCAGCGCGCCGATGCGGATCGCGACATCGGTGCGGTGCTCCAGCAGATCGATGATCTGGTCGCTGCTGTGCAGCTCCAGCTCGATCTCGGGATAGGCGCGGCGGAAGTCGTCGACCAGCGGCACCACCACATGGAGCATGAACGGCGAGGCGGCGTTGATGCGCAGCTTGCCAGCCGGCTTCTGCCGCCGCAGCGCGATCTGGTCCTCGGCCTGGTCCACCGCGCCGAGGATCGCGCGGGCATGCGCCAGCAACGCGGCGCCCTCCTCGGTCAGCTCCAGCCGGCGCGTGGTCCGCCGCAGCAGCGCGGTGGCCAGCTTGTCCTCGAGCCGGGCCAGCGCCCGGCTGACGCCCGAGACGGTCTGGCCGAGCTGGTCGGCCGCGGCGGTGATCGAACCGCTGTCGACCACGGTGACGAAGGCCAGCAATTCTTCCAGGGTCATTTTCATGTCGGGTTTCCTGCGGGATCGAATCGCACCCGCTCCCAGCCGGGCCGATCCGGGTTTGCCGCGATTATTGACTACCGATCAAATATTTTCTGCATATTAACGGATTAATCGGCAAGCCGGCGAGGGTCACAATGCGGGCCATTCCACTCCCCCATACCCGATCCCTGATACCTGGAGGCCATCATGCCCCTTGCCCTGTTGGCGCTGACGATCAGCGCATTCGCCATCGGCACGACGGAGTTCGTCATCGTCGGCCTGATTCCCACCGTCGCGGCCGACCTGCACGTGTCGCTGCCTTCCGCCGGCCTGCTGGTCAGCCTGTACGCGCTCGGCGTCGCCGTCGGCGCCCCACTGCTGACCGCGCTGACCGGCCGCCTGCCGCGCAAGACCTTGTTGCTGTCGCTGATGGCGCTGTTCACGCTCGGCAATCTGCTGGCATGGCAGGCGCCGGGCTACGGCTCGCTGGTGCTGGCCCGCGTGCTGACCGGCCTCGCCCACGGCGTGTTCTTTTCGATCGGCTCGACCATCGCGACCGGACTGGTGCCGCGCGAGAAGGCCGCCAGCGCGATTGCAATCATGTTTACCGGCCTGACCGTCGCGCTGGTGACCGGCGTGCCGCTGGGCACCTTCATCGGCCAGCATTTCGGCTGGCGCGAGACCTTCCTCGCCGTCTCCGCGCTCGGTGTCGTCGCCTTCGTCGGCAGCCTGCTGTTCGTCCCGTCCGGCATCCGCCATACGCCGCCGGCGTCGCTGATGCAGCAGGCCCGCGTGCTGGCTGAACCGCGGCTTTTGCTGGTCTATGCGAAGACCGCGATCGGCTACGGCGGCTCGTTCATCCCCTTCACGTTCCTCGCACCGATCCTGCAGGACGTGTCCGGCTTTGACGCGGGCGCGGTCAGCCTGGTGATGCTGGTGTACGGCCTGTCGGTCGCCGCGGGCAATATCTGGGGCGGCCGCCTGGCCGACCGCCACGGTCCGATTCCGGCGCTGAAGACGATGTTCGTGCTGCTGGCCGCGGTCCTGCTGGTGCTGAACTTCACCGCGCCGCACCGCTGGCTGGTGGTGGCGACGGTGCTGGCCTGGGGCGCGGTTGCGTTCGGCAACGTGCCGGGCCTGCAGGTCTATGTCGTCAAGCAGGCCGAGCGTTTCACGCCGCAGGCGGTCGACGTCGCCTCCGGCCTCAATATCGCCGCGTTCAATCTCGGCATCGCCGGCGCGGCGTGGGCCGGCGGCCTGATCGTGACGCACCTGGGCCTGATGCATACGCCGTGGATCGGCGCGCTGGTGGTGCTGGTCGCGCTGGGCCTGACGGTCTGGAGCGGCCGCCTCGATCGCGCCGATGGCGTGGTCCATCGCGGCGGCGGCACCGCCGGTGCGATGTCGCACTGACCGGCCGCGCGAACTGGCGGGGCGGCGCCAATCGAAACGCCGCCGCACACGCCAAATCTGCACCGCTTCCCGGCCAATGCTGCAAGCCTCTTCTACCCTTCCCCGCGGATGTGACGCATGCCATCACGGCATGCAACTTGCGTCGCGCTAGCCCGTCTGCGCGCAAAGACAGAACGAACGCCGGGCGACGCCCGGCGATATCACACATCCTGGAGAGACAGCATGAAAGCAACGACCTTGGCAGCAGCGCTTGCTGCTTGCCTGGCGCTCGCGACCGGCGCGGCCCTCGCGCAAGGCGGCGGGGCGGGAAGCGGCAGTGGCGGCGGCAGTGGCGGCGGCAGCGGCGGCAGCAGCAGCGGTGGCGGCAGTGCCGGCGCCGGACCGAGCACGACCCCCGGCACGGGGACCAGCGCCACAGGCTCGGGCAGCACCAGCGGCAGCGGTGGCACCTCGGGTTATCAGTCCGGCGGCGGTTCGGGCAGCAAGAGCGGCGCCAGTGCCCCGCGCGGGCGTTCCGGCAGCGGCAGCGGTGGGACCGGTGGCACCGGCACCGGCTCAGGAACGGGCTCCGGCAGCCCGGGAAGCCCCGGCAGTTCCGGCAGCACGGGCACCTCGGGCTCGGGCGGTACCGGTACCGGTAGCGGCGGGCTTGGCACCGGCGGCATGGGTTCCGGCGGCGCGGGCGGCTCGGGCGGGACCAGCGGCGGCTCCGGCGGCCGCTAAGCCAGGCGCCAGCGCGCCGGCAACGGCGCGCTGGCTTGTCCTTGGGCCGCGCTCAGGTCTCGCTCAGGCCGCGGCCAGCTGCAACACCCGCATCGCCTCGGCCGCCTCGCGGCGCAGCGCCTCGAGATCCAGTCCCACGATCGCACCGTCCTGCACGACCTGGCGTCCGCGCACGAAGACGTGGCGCACCGGCGTCGGTTCGCCCGCCGCCACCGGCGCGGCGGCGACGTCGTGAAAGCCGTGGAAGCGCAGGCCGCTGACGTCGTAGATCGCCAGGTCGGCCGACTGGCCCGGCGCCAGCGTGCCGATCCGCGGCAGGTCCAGCACCGCGGCACCCCCGGCCGTGCCCCAGTGAATCACCTCCTCCACCGTCGTCTGCGCGGCGCCGCCGACCGCGCGGTGCACCAGCCAGGCGAAGTTGGCCTCGTGGACCATGCTGCCGGACTCATTGGAGGCGACGCCGTCCACCCCGAGCGAGATGCGCACGCCGGCATCGGCCAGCGCGCGCACCGGCGCCACGCCGCTGCCCAGCCGCGCGTTGCTGACCGGACAGTGCGCCATGCCGGTACCGGTCGCGGCCAGCATGCGGATCTCGTCCGGCGACAACGTGACCAGATGCGCGAACCAGACGTCCGGGCCCAGCCAGCCGTGCTCGCCGACGAATTCCACCGGCGTGCAGCGATATTTCTCGCGGCAGAAGCGCACGTAGTTGTCGGTCTCCGACAGATGCGTATGCAGGCGCAGGCCGAGACCGCGGCCGAACTCCGCCAGCTCGCGCAGCATCGCGGGCGGCAGCGAGAACGTCGGCGTCGTCGGTGCCACCGCGACGCGGCGCATCGCATCGCCGGCGGGGTCGTGATAACGCGTCTTCAGCCGTTCGATGTCGGCCACCATCTCGTCGAGCGTCTCCGGCACCAGCGCGGTCTTGGACATGCCGGGATGGTCGGCCGCCGACTGGATCGCGCCGCCGCGGCACAGCACCAGCCGCAGCCCCATTTCCGCGGCCGTCTCGAACAGCAGGTCGCCGGTCTCGGCGCCATGGCCGTGGTGATAGAGGTAGTGATGATCGGCGCAGGTGGTGGTGCCCGACAACAGCAGCTCTGCCATGCCGAGCCGCACCGCGGCGCGCAGTACCTCGGGCGTGAAGGCCGCCAGGCGCGGATACGGCACCGCCGCGAGCCAGGCCTGCAGATCGGCGTTGATGCCGGCCGGCACGGCCTTCAGCAGGTTCTGGAACAGATGGTGGTGCGTATTGATCCAGCCGGGATACACCACGGCGCCCTGGACGTCGAGCACGCGTTCGCCGGGCAGCGGCGCGAGCCCTGGCGCGATCTCGGCGATGTGGCCGTCGCGGATGCGGATATCGGCCGCGCCGGCGCGCGCCGCCGGACCGGCCAGGCCCGTCATGACCGCAGCGGCGCCGCGGATCAGCAGGTTCTCGCGCGGGTTGTCCCGCGAGTCTTCGTTGTTGCATTGGACTTCGGTCAAGATCAGATCTCCGGGGCATGTTCGCCGGCGTGCGCCAGCGGTGCCTCACGGCGCGGCACGCCGTTGAGCAGCAGGTTCAGGAAGACGGACACCACGCAGGCGATGATCACGCTGCTGTGCACGAATGGCTGCAGCGCTTCGGGCAGCTTCTCTAGCACGGACGGCATGATCACCGGCATCAGCGCGCAGGCCAGCGTGATGGCGACGATGGTCAGGTTCGAGCGGTTGTTCTCGTAATCGACCTGGCCCAGCGTCTTGATGCCCGCCGCGCCGACCACGCCGAACATCACCAGCGCGGCGCCGCCGAGCGCCGCGGCCGGAATCGAAGCAAAGAGCGCGCCGATCTTCGGCACCAGCGCGACCGCGCACAGCATCAGGCCGCAGCTCGCCACGACCCAGCGGCTGCGCACGCCCGTCACGATCACCAGCCCCACGTTCTCCATGAACGCGATATACGGAAAGGCCGCGAACATGCCGCCGATCGCGCTGGCCAGGCCGTTGGCGCGCAGGCCGTTGGTCGCCTCGCGTTCGCTGACCGGGCGCTTGACCAGATCGCCGATCGCGATGAACAGCCCCATCGACTCGACCATCTGCACCAGCATCACGATCGTCATCGTGACGATCGCCCCGATATCGAACACCGGCAGGCCGAAGGCGAATGGCTGCACCATCGTGAACCACGGCGCGCGACGCACCTCGGCGAAGTCGCCCATGCCGAGCGCGGTCGCGACCGCCGCGCCGGCCAGCAGGCCGATCAATACCGACAGGTTGCGCAGGAACTCGCTGCCGTAGCGGTTGATCGCCAGGATCAGCGCGACCACGCCGATCGCGACCGCAAAGAACACCGGCGCCCCGAACTGGGGCGCACCGCGCCCGCCGCCCAGCCATTGATAGGCGACCGGGAACAGCGACAGGCCGATCGCGGTGACGATGCAGCCGGTCACCACGGGCGGGAAGAATTGCCGCAGTCGGCCGATCACCGGCGCCAGCAGCAGCGTGATCACGCCCGCGCCGATGATGGCACCGCATACGCCCTGGAAACCCAGCGACGGATCGGTGCCGATCGCGATCACCGGACCGACCGAGCTGAACGCGACGCCCTGCATGATCGGCAGCCGCACGCCGAACTTCCAGAAGCCGACGGTCTGCAGCAGCGTGGCGATGCCCGAGGTGAACAGCGCGGTGCTGATCAGCAGCGTCGTCTGCGCCGGGGTCATCTTCAACGCGGCGGCGACGATCATCGGCACCGTGATCGCGCCCAGATAACTGACCAGCATGTGCTGGAAGCCCAGCGTGAGCATGGCGCGCGGCGGCAGCACCGCGTCGACCGGGTGTTGGGGCGAAGCCATCGTCGTCTCCTTGGTGGTGGCTGAAGGGCGCTCGAGGCGGCGCCTGCAGCCACAGTAGCGGCCGCGCCGGCGCCGTCATAGCGCAATTGCGAAGGCGATAGGCGCAAAGCGCAGCGATGTGAGACGCGCGGTGCGGTGGTCTTGCGGTGGTCGTGCGATGGTCGTGCGATGGTCGTGCGGTGGCCGTGCGGTGGCCGTGCGGTGGTCGTGCGGTGGTCGTGCGGTGGTCGTGCGGTGGTCGTGCGAACGTTCGCGATGCCGATGGCGATCGCAGCGGCGCTGCGGGTTTGTCCCGGCTTTGCCGTCGGCAATGGCGGCCCTTACGATAGCGCGCGCACCGCCGTTCCGGGTGCCTGCCATCGCATTCTCAGCTCCGCGCTTCCATGCAGCCGCTTTCCGACGTTCCCGCGGACGTTTCAACGCCGGCCCTCGGCGCCGTCCATCGATTCCATGCCAGCGAATTGCCGCATGTGCAGACGCTGTGCACGCGGCTGTTCGGGCCCACGCGCGTGCGGCCGCTCGACGCCGCGGCGCCGCTGCATGTCGAGGTGGAGCAATGCCATATCGGCCAGCTGTCGCTGGTCGATATCCGCTACAGCACCGCGATGGAGATCGAGCCGCGGCCCGGCAAGGACGAGTACGTGATTCAAACCACGGTGGCTGGCCATTGCGAGGCGTTCACCGATGGCCAGTTGCAGCAGTTCCCGCACGGCAGCACGCTGATTGCCTCGCCGACACTGCGCACGCGGCTGCTGCTGGATGCGGCTTGCCAACGCTTCTGCGTGGTGCTGCGCCGGCGCGCGATCGAACACGCGTTCCGCGAGCACTTCGGCTTCGAGCCGCCGGCGCCGATCGCGTTTGCGCCACGGCTGGCCAGCGGCAATGCGTTGAATGGGTCCAATGCGTTGAATGGTGTGGCCGAGCGCTGGCAGGCGCTGGTCGGCTATCTGCGCGCGGAGATGCGCACGCGCCGGGCCGGCACCGCCAATCCGACCATCGACGCCAGCATCGAGCATATGGTGGTGTCGACGCTGCTGTTCGACCAGTTCTCCGGCGACGGCGCCACGCTGCCGCGGCGCTTCCAGCCGACGCTGCCGACCTATGTGCGCAGGGCCATCCAGTATCTGCGGCGCAATCTCGATCGTCCGATCACGATGCGCGAACTCGCCGACCATTGCGGCGTGTCGGAGCGCTCGCTGCAGGTCGGTTTCCGGCGCAGCAAGAACGCGACACCGATGGAATATCTGCGGCTGCTGCGGCTGCAGGGCGCGCGCGACAGCCTGCTGCGCGCGCCGCAGCAGCCCGGCGCGGTCACCGCGATCGCGCTGCGGCACGGATTCGCGCATCTGAGCATGTTCTCGCGGGAATACCGGCGCGAATTCGGCGAACTGCCGTCGGACACGTTGCGCCGCGCGCAGCGGCGCGAAGGATAGCGGCAGTTTTATCCAGCGATCCCAGCCGTGGCGGCGCGGGTCGTCCGCCCCGCCTCCCCGTCGCCACGGCGCCGATGCGACGCTGCGCCCTCCGCCTCAACGTGCCAGGCAGATCCCCAGCATTGTCTGCAATCGGCCGCGGTCCAGATTGCGGCCGATAAAGACGAGCTTGCTGTCGCGCGGCGCGCCCAGCCATGGATCGCCCGCATGCAGGTCGAGCTGCCGGTGCACGGCCTGCAGCACATGGCGCCGCTCGCTGCCGGTAACGGCGACGATGCCCTTGATGCGGAACAGGTCGTCGCCCTGCGCCGCCAGCAAGGCCCGGATCGCGCTGGCGAGGCGGTCTCCGTCAAACGGCCGGTCGAATACCAGCGAGACCGACGAGACCGACGGATCGTGACGGTGGGCATGCTCACGATCATGGTCATGGTCGTGTCCGCAGTGCTCGTCGCAGACGTGCCCTTCGCCGTGATCATCACCGTGGCCGTGATCGTGCTCGTCCCCGCTGTCGTCCAGCACCGCCAGCCCCGGCGTAAACCCGCCGATTCCCAGAATGTTCCGCAGATCGACGCGTGCATAGTTCGAACGCAGGATCTGCGCGCCCTCGTTGAGCCGGCGCAGCCGCGCCTCCAGCGCGTCCACCGCCGCCGGGTCGGCCAGGTCGGTCTTGTTGATGACGATGCGGTCGGCTGCGACGATCTGGTCGACCGCCTGATTGTCGAAGCCGCGCAGCCGCGGATCGTCCAGATGGCTTTCGATATGCAGCGCGTCGACCAGCGTGACTACGCCGTCGAGCGCGACCTCCCGCGCCACCTCGTGGTCCATGAAGAAGGTCGCCGCGACCGGGGTCGGGTCGGCGAGGCCGCTGGTCTCGACGATGATATGGTCGAAGCGTTCGGGCTGCGCCAGCAGCTTCTGCAGGATGCGGACCAGATCGGTACGCACGTCGACCACGCAGCAGATGCAGCCGTTGGTCATCTGGTAGATCTCTTCGTCCGAGCTCAGCACCAGGTCCGAATCGACATCGACCTCGCCGAACTCGTTCTCGATCACCGCGATGCGATGGCCGTGCCGCTCGGTCAGGATGTAGTTCAGCAGCGTGGTCTTTCCGGCGCCGAGAAAGCCGGTCAGGATCGTCACGGGGACCGGCACTGCGGCGCGCTCGGCATGATCTCCGGCGGCTGGCTGGACCGTAGTCGAACGTATCGCTTCATGGGTAAGGGACGTAAGGGCATTCATCGTGTCTCCTCCTCCGCCATGGCAGTCGGCATCGCGTCGGCCGGCACGGGACGCATCCCCTGCCAACGCGCGACCAGACCGGCATGGTCGATATCGAACAGGTCGAGCGTACGCCCGACGGTATGGTTGACCAGATCGTCGATGGAGCCTGGCCGGTGGTAGAACGCCGGCACCGGGGGCAGCACGATCGCGCCCATCTCGGTGACCGCGGTCAGGTTGCGCAGATGGCCCAGATGCAGCGGCGTCTCGCGCGGCAGCAGCACCAGCCGGCGCCTTTCCTTCAGCATCACGTCGGCGGCGCGCGTGACCAGGTTGTCGGCGAGGCCATGCGCGATCGCCGCCAGCGTCCGCATCGAACACGGCGCCACCACCATCCCGGCGCAGCGATAGGAGCCGCTGGCGATGGTGGCGCCGATATCGCGGACGTTGTGGGCGACGTCGGCCAGCGCCTCGACCTCGGCGCGGCACAGGCCGAGCTCGTGCCGGATCGTCAGCCAGCCGGACGGCGTCACCACCAGGTCGGTGCGCCAGTCCGGCTGCTGCGCCAGCCACTGCAGCAGGCGCACGCCGTAGATCGCGCCGCTGGCGCCGGTGATGGCGACCACGAGGCGGCGGCTCATGGGCGCCCCAGCACATCGCCGAGCAGCCGCGCGGCCCGCGCCATCGCGTCGTCGCCGATGCGCGCGCGGATGCCATCGAACTGCGGGCCGCGTGTCGCATCGAGCCCCATGCGCGACGTCGTACCGACGCCGGATGCCGACGGATCGAGCGCGCTGCCGGGCAGGCCGTCGACGACCACCACGTCCAGATGCGGCTGCAGATGCGTGGCGACGGCCCACAGCACCTCTTCATCGCGCGTGATATCGACATCCTCGTCGACCGCGATCACCGTCTTCAGGTACGGATCCCAGCCGAGCAGTCCCAGCATGACCTGGCGCGCCTCGCCGGCACGCATTGGCTTGAGCGCGACATAGGCATGGAAGTGCGTGCCCGAACTCGGGTAGTGCACGGCGGTGACGCTGGGAAAACGCTCCTTCAGCTTCTCGACCATCTCCGACTCGCGCGGAATCCGTCCGAGATTGAGGTGCTCGGCCGAATTGCCGCCGACCACGTCGATCAGCATCGCGTCGCGCCGGCGCAGGATCGTCTCGACGCGCAGCAGATTGTTGGTCGAGCGGTCCGACGAATAGCCGGTGAACTCGCCGAACGGCCCCTCGTCGACACGCGCTTCCGGATCGATGACCCCTTCCAGCACGATCTCCGCGCTGGCCGGCACCGCGATGCCATGGCGCGGCGTGCGCACGACCTCCAGCGGCGCGCCGAACAGCCCGCCGGCAACGTGGCGCTCGTCGATGCCGTACGGCAGCCGTGCCGCGCCCGCCAGCATGAAGAGCGGATGCGCGCCGATCACCATCGCCACCGGCAACGGCTGCCCGCGCACGGCGGCCTGCTGCTGCATGCGCCACAGGTGGCCGCGCGAATGCAGGCTGGTGGCGATGCCGGTCGGCGAGTGCACCATCGAGCGGTGGTAGCTGGCATTGCCGATGCCGGTCTCGGGGTCCTGCGCGATCAGGATCGCGTTGGTGATATAGGGCCCGCGATCGGTGGCGAAATGCCGGATCGCCGGGATCGTCCGCAGGTCGATGCCCTCGCTCTGCACGACCTCGAGCACCGGCCCGTTGTCGACCTCGCGCGGCGGCACCAGGCGGCGGCTGCGCGCCTGATATTCGGCGTGGATGCCGTCGGCGCCGACGCCAAGCAACCGGCCGACGCGCTCGCGCGAGGCGAACACATTGGTCACCAGCGGCGTCCCCAAACCCCGCACGCGCTCGAACACCAGCATCGGATGGCGCCCCTGCGCGGCCAGTTGCCAGACCACGGCGGTCGCATCCTGATCGGCGCCGACCTCGTCGCCGATCACCAGCACATCATCGGGATGCGCGGCCCGATAGGCCGACAGAAAGTCGCGGAAATCCTGCGACGACGAGTAGCGCCCCGAATCGCGCCCCGAATCGCACCCTGAATCGCGTCCCGAATGGCGCCCCGAATTGAGCGACGATGTCATCGTTCTCTCCTTGTCACGCCGGCCGGGCCGCGGCACGCGAACGTGCCGGGCCCGGCCGGCCGCCGTGTGGGGCGGTTCAGCGAAGACCGGCGTAGGTATCGGTCAGCCTGGCCTGCGCCTCTTCCATCGTGCGCGGCGGCGGCGTGGTCTCCAGGCCGATCAGGCGGGCAATGTTGTTGCCCATGTAGTCCTCCAGCCCGTCCTCGTCCAGATCCATCCCCTGCGGCGCAGGGCCGCACAGCATCTCCAGCTCGCGCAGCCACATGCCCGGCTCGTTCGGCGGCGTGTCGGTGCCGAACACGATCTTGTTGCGCGGCAACTGGCGGGCGAATTCGACGATGCGCGACTGGAAGCACCAGCCCGATTCGCAATAGACGTTCGGCGTGTCCATCGCCATCCAGAACGCCTCGAACGAATAATTGCCGCCGGTCTGGATGCCGAAATGGCCAATGATGAAATTGACCATCGGGAATTCGCGGATGATCGGATAGAACATCGTCGGAATCGTGTACGGCCCGTCGCCGGTGTGGATCAGCACCACGACGTTGTACTTGGCACACATCTTCAATGCGGGCCGCAGCCAGTCGAGCGCGCGGTCGGGGCGATAGCCGTGCATGTTGGCATGCAGCTTCATCATCTTGAAGCCGTATTCCTTGACGTGGTATTCGAGCTCGAGCGCGCCCTCTTCCGGACCCCAGCGCGGATTGAAGGTGAAATTGCCGATGAAGCGGTCCGGATATTTCTGGCACAGCTCGGCCACATAGGCCATGTAGTCGCGCACGCCTTCGCGGCCGCGGCGATTGCCGTCGCGATAGCCGGTATTGCCGGGCGGCGGCTGGATGAAGCCCATGTCGATGCGGCGCGGCTTGCCGTTGATGATGTAGGGGCCGTCCATCATCTTGAGCAGGCGCTCGCCGGTGAACGGTTCGCCGGTATGGCGCCAGGCCTCGTCGACGAGGTTGGTGGGATGCAGATGGGTGTCGATGATCATTGCAGTGGCTCCGTGCAGGGCTGCGTTGTCTGGAAGCGGTCGTGGGCGGCGCGGCTCAGGCGGCGAGCCTGGCGCGGGCCTCTTCGACCGTGCGCGGCACCGGCGTCGGTTCGAGCCCGATCATCCGCGCGACGTTGTTGCCGAGGTAGTCCTCCAGCGTGTCCTCGTCCAGATTGAGCCCCTGCGGCGGCTCGAAACACAGCACCTCCAGCAGGCGCAGCCACATGCCCGGCTCGTTCGGCGGCGTATCGGACCCGAACAGGATCTTGTGCCTGGGCAAGACCTTGGCAAATTCGACGATGCGCGATTGCAGGCACCAGCCCGATTCGCAATAGACGTTCGGCATGTCCATCGCCATCTGGAACGGCTCGAAGCAATAGACGCCGCCGGTTTGCACGCCGAAGTGGGCCATGATGAAATTGACCGTCGGGAATTCCTTGATCATCGGCACCCATTCGGTCGGGATGCTGTAGGGGCCGTCGCCGGTATGCAGCTTGACCAGCACGCCCAGTTCCGCGCATTTCTGCAGCGCCGGACGCAGCCAGTCGAGCGCGCGGTCGGGCCGATAGGCGTGCATGTTGGCCTGGAACTGGACCATCTTGAAACCGAGCTTGCGCACGTAATGGTCGATCGCATTGACGCCGTTTTCGACGCCGCAACGCGGGTTGTAGACGAAGCAGCCGATGAAGCGGTCGGGATATTTGCGCACCATCTCGACCGTGTAGGCCATATAGGCGTCGATCGATTCGCTGCCCGACCTGGTGCCGTCGGTCCACGTGTAGATGGTGTTGCCTTGCGGCGGCTGGATGAAGGCGCGATCGATGCGGCGCGGCTTGCCGTTGATCAGGAATGGGCCATCCATCATCTGGATCAGGCGCTCGCCGGTAAAGGGCTCGCCATCGTGCCGCCATGCCAGATCGACCAGATTGGTCGGATAGCAACTGGTGTCGATGATCATGCGGGTGTCTCCTCGCAATGCTGCAGGTTGAAGGCATGCGGGACCGGGCCGGTCGTTGCGGACGGGCCAGGCGCGCGTTGCGTTCGGGAGCACTGTCGAGGGGGAGCGTTGGAAGAATGCGCCACCGACGGTACTCCGTCAGTGAGCAATCTCCAGTTGAACGATCGCGGCATTGCGCCGCTGCTTGTTCAATCGACCGCTTCTACCCACGGCGCCTTTATACCGCCGTGGAAATTGGGATGTCAAGCGGGAAGCGTGGACGCCGATGTTGCGGTGCCCACGCTCCCGCGCTCGGATCCATCGATGCGGCGTGCGATCAGGCGTTGGTGCCGTTATCGATGGTCCATGCGGCGCCGGTCACCGCTTGCGCCTCCGGCGAGGCCAGCAGCGCCACCACGGCGGCCACCTCGTCCGGCGAGGCGTAACGCTGCTGCCCTGCCATCAGCGAGCGCTGCCAGTCGGAATGCGGCCCATCGGGCGGGTTCATGTCGGTGGCGGTCGAGCCGGGGTGCACCACATTGACGGTAATGCCGCGCGGACCGAAATCGCGCGCCAGGCCCTGCGTCATGCCGACCAGCGCCGCCTTGCTCGCGCTATAGATCGCCATTCCCTGCCCCGGCACGCGCACCGCGAGGTTGCTGCCGATCGAGATAATGCGGCCGCCATCGGGCATGACCGCTGCCACCGCCTTGATCGCAACGAAGGCGGCACGGACGTTGACGGCCATCGTCACGTCGAAGTCCTCGACGGTCGCTTCCGTCGGCGAACCCGCGCGGAAAATGCCGGCGTTGTTCACCAGGATGTCGATCTTGCCGAACGCCGCCGCGGCCCGCGCGACCGCATCGGCCACCGCCGCCGGATCGCTGTTGTCGGCCCGGATTGCCAGTGCCTGCCGGCCATGCGCCCGCACCTGGGCGGCAACCTCTTCGGCCTGCTGCTCCGAACTGGCGTAGGTCAGTGCAACGTCCGCGCCATCGGCGGCCAGCCGGCGAGCGATCGCGGCGCCGATGCCGCGGCTGCCGCCCGTGACCAGGGCCGTTTTTCCTTGCAGGGATGCCATGTCTTGCTCCTTGAAGTTGGTATTCAACGTGGTTTCAACGCGTCGTTCGGCGTGGTTTGAACCGGGTTGCCACACAGGTGTTGCCGGTATCGATCGCCGCGCCCGCAATTCATACCGGTCGGTACAAATTTGAATGGCATTATTGGCACGTTGTCGCCGACGGTCAAGGGATTTACTATCCGGTCAGTACAGAATTCACCGTTCCATCCATGAGCCAACGAGGAAGACCCCGCGCCTTCGACCGCGACACCGCCCTGCAGGCGGCCATGCGCGTGTTCTGGGAGCGCGGCTACGAACAGGCGTCGCTGAGCGAGCTGACCGCCGCGATGGGGATCAACCGCCCCAGCCTCTATGCCGCCTTCGGCGACAAGGCGCAGCTGTTTCAGGAAGCGATGGCGCTGTATCAGCGCACGATGAACTTCACCACGCCGGCGCTGGCCCGTCCGGCCGCGCGCGCGGCGATCGAGGCGATGCTGCGTGACAACGTCGACGCCTATTGCGACCCGACGACGCCGCGCGGCTGCCTGGTGGTGTCGATCGCCGCCGCCTGTCCCGACGACGACAGCGAGATGAAGACGATGCTGTCGAGCAAGCTGCGCACGGTCGGCGAATCGGTGCGCCAGCGCCTGAAGCAAGGCGTCGAGGCCGGCGAACTGCCGGCCGACACGGACATCGGCGCCCTCGCGGCTTACTTCGAGACGGTGCTGCAGGGCTTGTCGATCCAGGCCCGCACCGGGGCTTCGCGCCAGCGGCTGCACCGGGTGGTGGACTGCGCGATGCGGGTGTGGGATAGCTTATCCGGCGAGCCGCAGAAACGCCCCGCGCGGCAGCGTAGTGCCTGATACGCCTCTTCAAGACCTTCTTCCCTGACGACCAAACGAGCGCGATGCAGGTCGCCGGATGCCACCGTCGTTGCTTTGTGTCAGAAATCGATATAAACTTCCGACAGTCCAAGGAGGAACGATGCGAACCCTTGCCCAACAGATCACCGAATACGCAGCCGGACTACCGGAAGGCACGCCCTTGGTCGCCAAGGGCTTGCTGCATCTGGGAAATCGCGCCGCCGTCGACCAGGCGCTCAGCCGTATGGCGCGCCGTGGCGCATTGCTTCGCATCGAACGCGGTATTTATGCCGTTCCCGTGCCTACCCGCTTCGGCAACCGGGCGCCGGCCGCCTCGGCATTGATCGAGGGTCTTGCCCGGCAGCGTGGGGAAACCGTCGTGCCTCATGGTGCCGCGGCGGCCAACGAACTGGGGCTGACGACGCAAGTTCCCGTGCGCGCCGTGTATTTGACCTCCGGCCGCAGCCGCCTGCTTACGCTGGGCGCTCAAGTGATTGAGTTCCGGCACGCACCGCGATGGCAGTTGGCATTGGCCGGCCGCCACGCCGGAAAGGTCCTGCGCGCGCTGACATGGCTCGGCCCCCAACATGCCAACGAAGCGATCGCAAAACTGCGCGCCCGGCTCTCGGCATCCGACCTTGCCGAAGTCGCGTCTTCACGCGGTCAGCTGCCCACGTGGATGGCCAAGGAAGTGAGTACCTTGCTGCAGCATTGACGCAACGTGACCGAGTTCTTCAGCCTGTCCCGGGCGGAACAACGGGATGCTCTCGAAGTGGTCGCGACGCGATCCGGCCGGCCGCCGCATCTGCTCGAAAAGGATCTATGGGTGGTATGGTCGCTGCGCCATCTCTTTGCCGGCCCTCATGCCGATCATCTGGTCTTCAAGGGCGGTACTTCTCTGTCCAAGGCGTATGGCGCGATCCGCCGCTTCTCAGAAGACATCGACCTGACCTATGACATCAGGGCGATCGCCGGCGACCTGATCGGGGACACCGGCGAACCGCTGCCGCCTAACCGTAGTCAGGAGAAGCGATGGACCAAGGCCATCCGCACGCGCCTGTCGGCTTGGGTCATGACCGAGATGCTTCCGTCGATTCAAGACGAATTGGGGAGGCAACGGCTGCCGGCGGCCGCCAGCGTGGACGGTGACAAGGTCTTAATTGCGTACGAGCCGCTGTCCTGTGGAACCGGCTACGTTTCCCCGGTCGTCATGCTCGAGTTCGGTGCCCGATGTACGGGCGAGCCAAGTCATCTGCGCCGGATCCACTGCGATGCGGCCGCGCATCTTCGCGAGATCGCGTTTCCAGACACTACCGCGCGCGTCATGCGCGCCGAACGCACGTTCTGGGAAAAGGCCACGGCGATTCATGTCTACTGCGCACAGGGTGAGTTCCGTGGCAGCGCGCGTTTCGCCCGGCATTGGCACGATCTGGTGCGCCTCGACGACGTCGGACTCGCCGATGCCGCCCTTGCCGATCGCGGTCTTGCCCACGCCGTCGCGAAGCACAAGGGGATTTTCTTCGCCGAGAAATTTCCTGGCGGCGAACCGATCGACTATGGCGTGGCGGTGTCCGGAGGGTTGCGATTGGTCCCTGACGACAAGGCGCTTAGCGCATTGGCCTCCGACTATCAGCACATGATCGACGACGGCCTGCTGCTTGACGATGGCGAGCCCTTTGAAATACTGCTGGAGCGCTGCGCCACCATCGAACGCAGAGCGAACGACTTGGCCCGAGGTACAGAACCACTGCCCGAAAAGACGTTCTGATCCGCGGCTCGCGCTATGGCGAAGGGCGGTTCAAAGCTCCGGTTCACGCCGATTCACACTGCTCGGCCCCAAACCGCATGCCGCGCGCCAGCAGCATGGCGGCCAACGCCGATAGCGCCACGACGGCCGCGGCGGCGTGCCAGCCCCAGGCCTCGATGGCCGCGCCGACGGTAACGGGTCCGACCACCTGCCCAAGATTGCTGCCCTGCATCAGCAGGCCGATCACGACCGGCAACAGCCCCGCCGTGGGAGCGACGATGGACGCGCTCGACAGCAAGGTCGCGGGAATCAGCCCGCCCACCGCCGAGAACAACAGGCACAGCAGGAAGGTCGGCACATCGCCGAAGAGCGGCAGGAAGATGCCAAGCGCGGCCAGTCCCATGGTCAGGCAGGTAGCGCCCACCACCAGGGACCGCGATACGCCGCGCGCCAGCAGATAGCCGGCGGCCAGATTGCCGATCATGTTGGCGGCGATCGCGAGCGCCGTCAGCAGCCCGACCATGCGGTGGGAGACGCCGATCCGTTCGATCAGCAGCACCGGCAGGAAGCTGAACAACGCAAAGAACATCAGGCTGTACAGCGCGAAGCAGGCGGCGAGCCGCAGCGGCTGCGAGGCGCGCAGCACGGACACGATATCGGCGCGCATGGTTGCGGCAGCGCCCGCGACGCCGTGCGCTCGCGAGGACGGCCGCGGCGATGCCGGCCGCTGCGCCGCAGCCGGTATCGCCAGCCGCGTCGCCACTGTCGCGACGACGGCCAGCGCCGCGCTGCCCCACCATAGTCCGCGCCAGGTGCCGAACAGCGGACCGGCGACCATCGCCAGCGCCATGCCGGCCGGCATGAAGCAACTCCACAGCGCAAAGGCGATATCGCGCCGCTGCGGCGGCACGACGCGCTGCAGCACCGCGGGCCCCGCCACCGCGATCAGCAGGAAGCCGAGTCCTTCGACGAAACGCGACGCCATCAGCGCCGGCAGCGTCGGCGCCAGCGCGCCGGCGCCAGCGCCGGCCACCACCGCGAGCAGACCGCCAAGCAGCACACGCCGGTCGCCGAAGGCGGTAACCAGGGCACCGGCCGGAATCCCGCCGAGCGAGCCGAGCACCGCGACGATCGCCATCAGCCAGCCCGCCTGCGCCAGGCTCGCGCCAAGGTCTGCTCGCAGCATCGGCGTCGCGATCGCGGCCTTGCCGACCTGCAGCGCCGCGACGACGCCGGCGCCGACCACGACCGCCACCGTCAGCCACATCGCAGCATTACCGGAAGGCGCGGACGTCGTCAGTGTCGTGGGCGTCCGCGGTACCACTGCCTGTCCTCTGCGGGCGGACCACCCCCGCCGCCCGTTCGCACAATCGGTCATCTCGTTCTCCTGCCCTGGAACCCTCGAAATGGGGCACAGGATCGCATCGGCGGGGCATCGACGGAAGTGATATAAGTTCGATCCAAACGATCGATCCAATAGATCATTGGAGCGACGGCTTCCGGCTACCCAACTCATGCTCGACGCCCTGACCCTCGACCAGCTGCGCACCTTCGCCACCGTCGCGGACGCCGGCAGTTTCCGCGCGGCAGCGGCCAAGCTCGGCCGCGTGCAATCGGCGGTCAGCCACGCGATCGCCAATCTGGAGGCGCAGCTCGGCGTCGCGCTGTTCGACCGCACCCGGCGGCGTCCGGTATTGACGCCCGAGGGCCAGGCCCTGCTGGTCAACGCGCGCGACATCCTGCTGCGCGTCGATGCGATGCGGGCGCGCGCCCGCGGCCTTGGCCAGCAACTGGAGCTCGAACTGTCGGTGATCGTCGATACGCTGTTTCCGCTGGCGCAGATCAGCGCCGCGCTGGAAGCGATGCGGGGCCGCTATCCGTCGGTGGCGATCCGCGTCGCGGTCGAACCGCTGGGCGGGCCGCTGGCAGCCCTGCTGGAGCAACGCGCCACGCTGGCGGTGATGGTCGGCGAGGGTTTTCGCGATCCGCGTGTCGCGCTGCAGGCGCTGTCGTCGACCGAGGTGGTGGCGGTCGTGTCCGCGCGCCATCCGCTGGCATCGCGGCGGCGCGGCCCGCCACTGGGCGTGGCCGACCTCGCCGATCACCTGCAGATCGTGCAGTCCGATCCCACGCCGCTGTCCGCCGGCCGCGACTTCGGCGTGCTGTCGCCGCAGACGTGCCGCGTCAACACCCAGGACATCAAGTACGCACTGATCCTGTCCGGCCTCGGCTGGGGCCGACTGCCGCGCTGGCTGGTCGAACGCGATCTGCGCGAAGGCAGGCTGGTGCGCGTCGCCACACCCTCACTGGGCCGCGATGCGCGCGTTCTGTACGAGGCCTACCTGGCCTATCGCGTCGACCAGCCGTTCGGTCCGGCCGCGCAGGCGTTCCGGGAAGCGCTGACACGCATCGCCGCGCAAGGCTGACCCCGCTCGTTATGTTGCGAAGCGCCAATGAAGCGCGCGTTATGTTGCAAACAGGAATGGTTATCAATAAGATTGACGGTTTTTTGTAACCGCAGATTACGAGAGAGCCCGAGCCACGCGCCATGAGACAAAAACCAGCCTGTTCGCAACCGTCGCGGCCGACGCCGCCGGCCCTGACGCCGTCGGCATTGATCCTCGCCGCCATCGCTGGCGGCGCCCCGCTTTCCACGCTGGCGCAGCAGGCGTCATCCGCCACCCAGGGCACGGCGCCCGCGCATGAGCTCAGTACCGTCGAGGTGCGGGTCGACCGGATCAAGAGCGATCTGGTCAATCCGACGCGGCAGGTCACCGTGATCGAGCGCGAGCAGATCGAGGAGCTGAAGACCGGCTCGACCAATCTGGCGACGATGCTGAGCAAGCTGATTCCGGGCATGGCCGATTCGAGCCGCACCGTGACGGACTTCGGCCAGACGCTGCGCGGACGCAGCGCGCTGGTGCTGGTCGACGGCATTCCGCTCAATACCAATCGCGATTCCGCCCGCAACCTGGCGACGATCGATCCGAGCAACATCGAGCGGATCGAAGTGCTGCGCGGCAGCAGCGCGCTCTACGGCGCCGGCGCGAGCGGCGGCATCATCTCGATCACGACCCGCACCGCGGGCGGTCCGCCGAGCGCCGACACCACGGTGACGCTGGGCACGCCGCTGACGCGGCTCAGCAAGGAAGGCCTCAGCGCCAACGTGCAGCAGCATTTCTCGGGCAGCCAGGGGCCGATCGACTACGCCTTCCATGTCGGCGCGCAGCGCATCGGCAGCCCCTACGACGCGCACGGTCATCGGATCGCGCCCGAGCCGAGCCAGGGCGATCTGTTCGATTCCAACGTCTACAACATCAGCGGCAAGCTCGGCTGGCGCATCGACGGCCAGCAGCGCGTGCAGCTGAGCCTGAGCCGCTACCACGCCAGGCAGAACACCGACTACGCCTCCGACCCGTCGGTCGGACGGCTGCCTCCGGGTTCGGCCACGGCGCGCGCGATTCGCGGCCTGCAGCTGGAAAACCAGAACGAGCTGCGCAACACGGTGCTGAACCTGGACTACCAGCACCAGGACTTCTACGGCAGCACCGTATCGACGCAGTTCTACTATCGCGACTATTTCACGCGCTTTCCCCCGTTCGACGCGCGCGCGGTGGCCACGCGCGGCGGTAACGTCGACCAGATCAGCCAGAACAGCAGCGTCTTCGGTGGCCGGCTGACCGTCGGCACGCCGCTGGGCGCCAGCAAGCAGACCAAGCTGCTGTGGGGCGCCGACTACAACCAGGAACGCAGCGACATGCCGCTCGACGTGTTCGACGCCGCGCGCTACGACGCCAGCGGCGGCCTGGTGTTCCAGCGCACCGGCGAGCTGACCTATATGCCGCCGCTGACCACGCGCAGCGGCGGCGTGTTCGGCCAGCTGCAGCACAAGTTCGACGAGCGCTGGTCGATGGAAGGCGGCGCGCGCTACGAGCGCGCCAGCGCCAGCTTCGACGACTTCGTGCCGCTGTCGCAGTCGAAGGTCGCCAACCCGGTCGGCGTCAAGGGCGGCACCGTCGACTACGGCGCCTGGCTGTTCAACATCGGCGCCGCGTTTGCGCCGGTCAAGGGCCAGGAGTTCTATGGCGCCTTCAGCCAGGGCTTCCAGCTGCCCGACATCGGCCTGCAGATCCGCAATGCGCGGCCGGGGTTCGACATCAACTCGTCGAGCCTGGAGCCGGTCAAGACCAACAACTACGAGCTCGGCTGGCGCGGTGCGCTGGGCAGCAACACGCTGGCCAACGTGGCGGTGTTCTACACCACCTCGAAGCTCGGCGACGTGCAGAGCTTCAACAACGGGCTGATCCTGACCCGCACCAAGGAGCGTATCTTCGGCGTCGAGGCGGCGGCCGACTATCTGACCGACGACGAGAAATGGGGCGTCGGCGGGACCTTCACCTGGATGCGCGGCCGCGAGCAGCCGCAAGGCAGCAGCAGCTTCCAGAACATGACGGGCTACCGCATTCCGCCGCTGAAGCTGACCGGCTACCTGCAATACCGGCCGATCAGCCAATGGACCAACCGCCTGCAGGTCAGCTATTACGCCGGGCGCGACTACCGCCTGAACGGCCAGAACAGCTTCGGCCGGCGCGATACCGGCAGCTATACGACGCTCGATCTGATCAGCCGCTACCAGCTGACGCGCAAGGACACGATCACGATCGGCATCGAGAACCTGCTCAATCGCGACTACTACCCCTTGTACAGCCAGCTGCTGCGCAACAGCAGCAATACCAGCCGGCTGCCGGCGGCGGGCATCACGCTGACGGCGATGTACCAGCACCGCTGGTAAGCCGCGCGGCCCGCGGGAGCGTGCGTTCCCGCGGCGCCTGCCACTCGATCAAGCCGCGGCCGGGTCCGCGCCGTCCGCGTCGATGCCGTAGCGCGCGATGGCCTCGGCGACCCTGGCGACCGGCAACGCACCATCGTCGGCCAGCGCCTTCAGCGCGGCGACCGCGATGAAGTGCCGATCGACCTCGAAGAAGCGCCGCAACGATTCACGCGTGTCCGAACGGCCGAAACCGTCGGTGCCCAGCGCAACCAGCCGGCGGTCCGTCACGAAGGGCCGGATCTGGTCGGCGACGATCTTCATGTAATCGGTCGCCACGACGAGCGGGCCCTGGTGTCCGGCCAGGCATTGCTGGACGTAGGGCACGCGCGGCTCGCTCCCCGGATGCAGCGTGTTCCAGCGTTCGGCAGCCAACCCGTCGCGGCGCAGCTCCGTCAGGCTCGTCGCGCTCCAGATCTCGCTGGCGATGCCGAAATCGTCCGCCAGCAGCTCGGCGGCGGCAATCACCTCGTTCAGGATCGCGCCGCTGCCGGCCAGCTGCACGCTCGGCATGCGCTGGCTGGCCTCGCCGACCGCCTTCAGCCGATAGAAGCCCTTCAGGATGCCCTGCTCCGCCCCGGCCGGCAGCGCCGGATGGGGATAGTTCTCGTTGAGCAGCGTGATGTAGTAGAAGATGTCCTGCTGCTCGGTGAACATCCGGCGCATGCCGTCCTGCACGATCACCGCCAGCTCGTAGGCAAAGGTGGGGTCGTACGACACGCAGCACGGGATCACCGACGACAGCACATGGCTGTGCCCATCATCGTGCTGTAATCCCTCGCCCATCAGCGTCGTGCGCCCGGAGGTCGCGCCCAGCAGGAAGCCCCGCGTGCGGGCATCGCCAGCGGCCCACGCCAGATCGCCAATCCGCTGGAAGCCGAACATCGAATAGAAGATGTAGAACGGCACCGTCATCACGCCGTGATTGCTGTACGAGGTGCCGGCCGCGATCCACGATGAGGTCGCGCCGGCTTCGTTCAGCCCTTCCTGCAGGATCTGGCCGTCCCGGCTCTCCTTGTAGTAGCTCAACTGGCCCGCGTCCTGCGGCGTGTACAGCTGCCCCACATGCGAATAGATGCCGATCTGGCGGAACAGCCCTTCCATGCCGAACGTGCGGGACTCGTCCGGCACGATCGGCACGATACGCTTGCCGATCTCCGGCACCTTCAGCAGCGCGCCAAGCATGCGCACAAAGGCCATCGTGGTGGAATACTCCCGCTCGCCGGAGTCCTGCAGCTGCGTCGCGAAGGTCGACAGCGGCGGCGCCGGCAACGGCGCGCAATCGCCGAAGCGCGCCGGCACATGGCCGCCCAGCGCCCGGCGCCTCGACGCGAAATAGCGCGCCGCCTCGCTGTCCGGCGCCGGCTTCAGGTACGGCATCTCGTCGAGGCGCGCGTCGGGCAGATCCAGCGCAAAGCGGTCGCGGAAAGCCCGTACCGCGTCCGCGTTCAGCTTCTTGAGCTGGTGATTGATGTTCTGGCCCTCGCCGGCCTCGCCCATGCCGAAGCCCTTGACGGTCTTGGCGAGGATCACGGTTGGCTGACCGGTGTGCCGCACTGCGGCGGCATAGGCGTTGTAGACCTTGACCGGATCATGGCCCCCGCGCGACAGCGCCCAGATCTCGTCGTCGCTCATGTCGGCCACCATCTCGAGCAGCGCCGGATATTTGCCGAAGAAATGCTGGCGCACATAGGCGCCGTTCTGCGACTTGTAGGTCTGGTATTCGCCGTCGACGCACTCCATCATCCGCTGGCGCAGCAGCCCGGTATGGTCCCTGGCCAGCAGCCGGTCCCACCCGCCGCCCCAGATCACCTTGATGACGTTCCAGCCCGCGGCGCGATAGAGCGCCTCGAATTCCTGGATCACCTTCGCGTTGCCGCGCACCGGACCATCGAGCCGTTGCAGATTGCAGTTGACGACGAAGATCAGATTGTCGAGCTTCTCGCGCCCCGCCATCGAGATCGCGGCCAGCGACTCCGGCTGGTCCATTTCCCCATCGCCGAGGAAGGCCCAGACCTTGCGGCCCTGGTGCTGCTGCAGGCCCCGATTTTCCAGATAGCGCAGGAAGCGGCCCTGATAGGCCGCCATGATGGGCCCGAGCCCCATCGACACGGTGGGGAATTGCCAGAAGTCCGGCATCAGGCGCGGATGCGGATACGACGACAGGCCGCGGCGCCCCGCTTCCCTGCGGAAATTGTCGAGCTGCGCTTCGTCGATACGGCCCTCCAGATAGGCGCGCGCATAGATGCCCGGCGCCGAATGGCCCTGGATATACACCATGTCGCCGGCGAATGTATCGGTGCGGCCGCGGAAGAAATGATCGAAGCCGACGTCGTACAGCACCGCCGCGGAGGCATAGGTGGCGATATGCCCGCCCACGTTCGAATGCTTGCCGGCGCGCAGCACCATCGCCATCGCGTTCCAGCGGATCAGCGCATTCAATTCGCGCTCCAGTACAGCGTCGCCCGGATACGGCAACTCGCGCTCGGCGGGGATCGTGTTGACGTACGGCGTATTGACGCGGCCGTGGAAGTCGCCATGCATCGAACCATCGAAGTCGAGCAGCTGGTCGATCAGATAGTGAGCGCGTGGCCGGCCCTCGACCCGCACGACGGCCTGCAACGATTCGAGCCATTCGCGCGTTTCGAGCGGATCGACGTCTTGGAGTAAGGAAGAGGTTGGCATGGCGTGGCTCCAGGTCAGATAGGTGCGAGTCAGAGGGGCGGGATCGCGGGCGTGCCGCGCGGCGGATTGCATCGGCACTCGTAGCCGTTAGTTGCAATTGCAATCGTATCTGGCGCATTGTAGCGATCGCCGGCATAATTGCAACTGCAACGAATTCGGAGAAGACCATGACGACGGACGCACCAGACCTTTGGTTCTCGTTCGTGCGAGCGCATCGGCTGATGATTCGCGAGGTGGAACGGCGGCTGGCCGACGCCGGGCTGCCGAGCTACGCCTGGTACGACGTGCTATGGGGCCTCGAGAGCGGCCCGGGCGGCGCTCGCCGCATGCACGAGCTGGCCGATGCGCTGGCGATCGAGCGGTACAACCTGACGCGCCTGGTCGATCGGCTCGAGAGCGAGGGCCTGGTCACGCGCACGCGATCGGCGGACGACGGCCGCGCCGCCTTCGTCACGATCACGCGCGAGGGCCGCGCGCTGCGCAAGAAGATGTGGAAGGTCTATCAGGCCACGATCGCCGACCTGTTCCTGACCCAGTTCGACCCGGCCGACGAGCAGCGCTTCGCCGACGCGCTCGATCGCGCCGCGCAGGCGGTGCGCCAGGCCGCCGCGGCGCCACGGCCGTTCTGACGCCGCGGCCCTCGCTTCAATCGCCGACCAGCCGATACCGCCGCATCGCTTCCGCCACCACGCTGGCCCGCAACACCTGTTCGTCGGCCAGCGCCTTCAATGCGATCACCGCGATCCAGCGCGGATCCTGTACGTCGACGGCGCCGGCGTGATGGTTAGTCCTGGCCCCGGTCCCCGCCTCCACGCCGAGCGCGATGAAGCGATCCGCAAGATAGGGGCCGATCTGCTGCGCAATCGGCGCGCCATAGCCGGTCAGCGCGACGATCGGACCGCCGCCCGCCGCCAGGCAACGCTGCAGATGGCTCGATCGCGGCCGAGCGAGCGGATGCAGCCGGTTCCAGCGTGCCGCCGCCTCGGCGTCGCGTGCCAGCCGGGTATAGCTCGGACAGCTCCATAGTTCGACGTCGACGTGCCAGTCTGCCCGCAAGCGCTGCGCCGCTTCCGACATCGCGCGCAAGGCCTTGCCGGCGCCAAGCAGCCGAACGCACGGCCCCTGCCGCTCACGTGCCGTCTCGAGGAGATACATCCCTTTGGCCGCAGCCACCGCGCGACGGCGATCGAGTTGCGGCCATGCCGGCCACTCCTCGCCGTGCGCGCTCAGGTAGACGAAGCCGGAACGCCCCTGCAGATACAGGCTGCGCAGCGCTTGCAGCACGATGGCCCTCGCCTCCTCGCCCGAAGCCGGGTCATAGGGCAGGCAGCGGCCGTGCGACGCCAGCCATAGCGGCAGCTCAGGCCTTGCGCCCTTGGGCCACGGCGACGGCAGCGTTTCGATGTCGTTGCAGAAGATGCCGCGTTCCCCTGTTTCCAGAGCCGATGCCCGTACGGCATCCGCGCGGCCGCTGCGCAGCAGGTACAACAGCGGCCATTGTGCGGCCTGGCGCCGCGCGCCGAGCCAGTAGCGCCAGGCACTGGCCGCGTAGCGGCCGCCGCCTGTCCCGTCCGCGCTGCGTTCGCCGGCATCGCCGATGTCGATAGCGTCGGGCCTGCGCACGACCCATGCGAGCGAAGCCGCGCCGGTCGTGGCCGCCGCGGCCTCGGCCAGCTGGCCAGCAATTTGAGCGACCGTCGCGGCGGGCGAAGCACCCGCCTTCGCCCCACTTTCCGCTTCGATCCGTGTGATGCAGGCCATCGCCGCCGCTCGCGTCGCGGCGATGGAACCAAAGGCGGCCGGCGTCCTTGAATGGCCCATGGATTCGCTCCAGTAATGGCGGCGCTTGCCGAATGCCGCGCCGTCGATTAGAGTTGCAACAGCAACGATTGCAATTGCAATTCATCGGCATTCTATCGGAGGGAATCCATCATGTCAGCCGAATCAGCCAACGCGAACGACACCGCCAGCCCCACCCTGACCTTCTATACGGCCAATACCCCCAATGGCCAGAAGGTCAGCATCTATCTGCAGGAAGCGGGGCTGCCTTACCGGCAGGTCGACATCGACCTGAACAAGGGCGAGCAGAAGCGCCCGGAATATCTGGCGATCAACCCGAACGGCAAGATCCCGGCGCTGGTCGATCACAGCGAAAACATCACGGTGTTCGAATCCGGGGCCATCCTCAGCTATCTGTCCAGCCGCTACGGCGCGCTGCATCCGGCGGACGCTCGCGAGCAATGGCAGATCCAGCAATGGCTGCATTTCCAGATCGGCGGCATTGGGCCGATGCTGGGGCAGCTATGGTGGTTCCGGCATGGCTCGCGCAGCGGCAATCGCGAGGCAATCGAACGCTATGCCAAGGAGGCGCATCGGCTCTACGGCGTGGTCGAGCGCCAGCTGTCCCGATCGGCATACCTGGCGCTGGACCGCTACACCATTGCCGACATCGCCGCGTTTCCCTGGGTGCGTACCCATGACGAACTGCAGCTCGACATCGCCGAATACCGGCACGTGCTGCGCTGGCTCGATCGCATCGCGGAGCGTCCGGCGGTGCAGCGCGGTCTGGCGGCCTTGCGTCCGCCGTTGGGTGCGAGGCAGGACGCCACGCAGGACGCGGCGGAGGCTTGAGCGATGGCCTGGACCTTTCTCTTTATCGCCGCCGCGCTGGAGATCGTCATGGGCGTCGCGCTGAAGCTGAACCAGGGCTGGACACGGCTGCTGCCCAGCGTGGTGGCGGTGGCCGCCGGACTGGCCAGCATCTACCTGCTGGCCAAGGCGCTGCGCAACCTGCCGGTCGGCACCGCGTATGCGATCTGGACCGGCATCGGCACGCTGGGCCTCGTCGCCATCGGTATCGTCAGCTTCGGCGAAGGCGTGCAGTGGCAGCGGCTGCTGTTCCTGACGTTGACGGTGGTCGGCATCATCGGGCTGCGGTTTTCGGAGGCGGTGGGCTGACGAAGGGCTACGGTCACGCGGCCAGGCCATGGCGCTATAGTAGGCACGACGCATAATGGATGCGCAGACCGCGCCACGGGCTCCCCTTACGCTGACCGCCGGCACTGCATCAGGACACTGCATCAGGACACCGCAACAGATGGATACCGCACTGATCGAGGGCAGGCTCGACTTCCTGCGCGAGGCCGAACGGCTGAAGGACGTGCTGCGCAGCGCGCGCACGTCGTCGGGCCGCCCGGAAAGCACCGCCGAACATAGTTGGCGGCTATGCCTGATGGCCATGGTGTTCGCCGATCAGCTTCCCGAACTCGACTGGCTGAAGGTACTGAAGCTCTGCATCGTCCACGACCTTGGCGAGGCGATCCACGGGGACATTCCCGCCACCGAACAGTCGGCGAGCCCCGGCAAGAGCGAACAGGAACGGCACGATCTGCTGGCGCTGACGTGCGTGCTCGATGCCTCGATGCGGGACAGCATCCTGTCACTCTGGGACGAATACGAAGCCGCGGCATCGCCGGAAGCCAAGGCCGTCAAGGCGCTCGACAAGCTGGAAACGCTGCTCCAGCACAACCAGGGTAACAATCCGCCGGACTTCGACTATCGCTTCAACCTTGACTACGGCAAGCGGCACACCGATACGCATGCGCTGTTCCGGGCGATGCGCGATCTGATCGACGAAGACACGCGCGCTCGCATCGGCGATGCGTAACGCCCAGGCACTCGCATAGGCGAAAGCCATGGCAGGCTCACGGTCCTTCCCGTCAATCCCGCTCCGCTTCGGCCGCGACCGCCACCAGCCACGACCGCACCGCCCGCTCGTCGTCCGCGGACAGCCCCTTCCTCAGTTCCCGTTCCAGCGTCTGGATCCGCGTCCGCGCCTGCGCCAGCAGCGAGCGCCCATGCTCGGTCAGTTCGATCTGCTGGATGCGGCCGTGTACCGCGTGCGGGCTACGGGTAACGGCGCCCGCCTTTTCCAGGTTGGCGACGATCACATTGACCGTCTGCGGCGTCAGCACCGCCATGCGCGCCAGATCGGCGTTCGAGCTGCCGGGATAGGCGGCAAGCATCGTCAGCACCGAAAACTGCGGCTGGGTCACGCCGATATCGCCGAGGGCGCGTTCGGCGCGATTGCGCCAGGCGCTGGCCGCCTGACGCAGCAGGTAGCCGAGATAGCCGGCTTCCCCGCGCTTGCCTTCGCCCGCCTTCGGCAAGGCGGTTCCCTTGGGGGTTTTGCTCATATTATCAGCACTCTGATATATTGTTCGAACTCTGATCTTATCATTCCACTTCTCAGGAGCCGCGACCATGTCGGACAGACGCGATCACCACCCCGTACCGCCGGACTATCCCGCCTTCCGCGGACTCGCCGCCGATGCGCACGCTCATCTGCTTGGAATCGGCAAGTCGGTCGACGCCACGGGCCTCGACAAGCGGCTGACCGAGCTGGTCAAGCTGCGCGTCTCTCAGCTCAATGGCTGCGCGTTCTGTACCGCGCTGCATGCCAATATCGCGCGCAAGGCTGGTGTGCCGCAGGTCCAGCTGGATCTGCTGGCGGCATGGCGCGACGCGGGCGAATTCTCGCCGCGCGACGTGGCGGCGCTGGCGTGGGCCGAGCATCTGACCCGGATGGCACAGGCCCCGATTCCCGACGACGCCTACGCGGCGCTGCGCGAGCAGTTCTCCGAAGAAGAAGCCGTGCAACTGACCGTGACGATCGGCACCATCAACGCGTGGAACCGCATCGCGGGAAGCCTGCGTTTCCCGGCCTCGCAGGGCAAGCTGTGATGGGCGACCATGGAATCGGCATGCAGCCGTCCGATGCACACGACATCGAGGAGCTGCGCGCTGTCGAAACTGAAGCGGACGCCCGCGCCTGCTATCCGCTGATGCATCAGCTCCGTCCACATCTGGATGGGGAGCGGGAATTCATCACGCGCTGGCGGCGGCAGACCGCCGTCGGGTACCGGCTGCTGGCGCTGTGGCGGCAGGATCGGCCGGTGGCACTGGCCGGCTTTCGCGTGCAGGACAATCTGATGCACGGCGTGCATCTCTATGTCGACGATCTGGTCACCGATCAGGCGCTGCGCGGCAGCGGCTACGGCCAACGCCTGATGGAGCGACTGAGCGAGGAAGCGCGCGTCCTCGGCTGCGCCAAACTGATCCTCGATACGCCACTGACCAATACGCTGGGCCACCGCTTCTACTATCGGCAAGGGCTGCTGGCAACGGCGCTTCGATTCAATCTGCCGATCGCGGACGCAGGGCAGCGGGAGCTATGATGAAAACCGTACTCCATATCAGCGCCAGTCCCAATGGGGAGGCCTCGAACAGCCGGCGCACGGCCGCCGCGCTGATCGAACGGATGGGCCAGCGCGAAGCGCTGCGCGTGATCGACCGAGACCTGGCGCGCCGGCCGCCGCCGCTCGTCGACGAGGCGTTCGCGCACGCCAGCCTTGCGGCCGAATCGGCCGACGCTGCCGGCGACACGGGCGTGCTCGCGTTGTCGGCCTCGCTGATCGCCGAACTGGAAACCGCGGACCGCATCGTGGTTTCGACGCCGATGCACAACTTCACGGTGCCGGCAACGCTGAAGGCGTGGATCGATCAGATCCTGCGCCCCGGCCGCACGTTCGCGCGCACGCCGGAAGGCAAGAAGGGGCTGCTGGCCAGCCGCCCCGTCTACCTGATCGTCGGCAGCGGCGGACCGCTCGGCGATGACGGCATGGGCCAGCCGGACTTTCTGACGCCCTATCTGCGTCACGCGCTGGCCACCGCGGGTCTTCACGACCTGTCGGTGTTGCGGCTCGACAATCTGCGGCGCGGACCGGCGTATCTCGAGCGCGCGCATGCTTTGGCCGATGCGTGGATCGCGCACCAGATCGCCGCGCTGTCGCAGCAATCGCCCGGCTCAGCGGCGCCGGTCGAAGCGTGAGCGTCGGCCCACGGCAAGGGGTCGGCTCAGCCGAGACGCACTACGACATGATCCCCTGCGCGCGCAGTTCCGCTTCCTCGTCGCCAGCGATCCAGCCGAATATCCTGGCGCTGCCTTCGCGTAGCTGGATCAGGTAGTGGACGGTGAACCGCACCACGCGCGCGGCCTCGCCGGAGCGCTCGAAGGTGGACGCCCAGGCCACGCTGGCAACGCAATGCATCGGGTCGATCGGGTGGACCGCCACATGGTCGACGGCCATATCGCGCATGCCCATCGCGCGATAGTGCTCGAAGCCCTTGCCCATCACGCCGCGCAGTTGGTCGTCGTTGTTGCCGGTCATCACGCCGCCGGGCCAGGCGGTGATGAAGCTCTCGGCAAAGAAGCCGGCGACCGTCTCCAGATCGGCCTCGTCTTGGATGCCTTGGACGAAGCATTGCTGGTACCGTTGGAATAGCTGCTCGATGTGCTGCTGCATGGGTCTGCTCCTCGATGCGTGCTTCCCTCCCCATTCCCTTCGGACAAGATAGTCAAACCCGGCTCAACCCGCACGCAACCGGTCGAGCGCCGCCGTTGTCTTCAGCCACTCGAGCACCGCGGCAGCGGGCGTGCCGGCCTGGATATGCACCGGAGACAACAGACAATAGCGTGAACCGTCCTCGACAAAGCCCATCGGCGCGGCCAGCATGCCGTTGGCGATATCGTCCTGCACCAGATGCCAGGGCCCGATGGCGACGCCAAGGCCCGCGACCGCCGCCTGCAGGCTGAAGTAGAAATGCTCGAAGCTCTGCTCCGGCGCGCGCGATAGCGTCTGTCCCGTGATGTCGGCCCAGGTCCGCCAGGCGTTCGGCCTTGTCCGCGTATGCAGGCGCGGTGCGGAAGGACGCAGGGATGCCTTGCCCTTGCGTGCCGCAAACCACGCGCCGGCCTGGTCCGGCCGGCACACCGGACCGATCCGTTCGACGAACAAGGGCACCGCGTGGACGCTGTCGGGCCAGGCGAAGTCATCGCGCCGAAGCGCGAGATCGATGCCGCTGTCGAATTCGACCGGCCCGCCGCCGGCAACGAGGTGCACGTCGAATTCGGGATGCCGCGCCTTGAAATCGGGCCAGCGCGGAATCAGCCAGCGCATCAGCAACGTCGGCTCGCACGACAGCACCCATTGCCGCGCTTGCCTCGCACTGGCGCGTAGCTCGCGTGTGGCCTGTCGAATCACGCCGAGGCCATCGCGCACCGCCTGCGCGAGCCTGCGCCCTGCATCGGTCAGGAAGACGCGGCGGCTGCGCCGTTCGAACAGCGCCACACCAAGGTCGTCCTCAAGCGTACGCACCGCGCGGCTGACCGCGCCATGCGTCAGGTGCAATTCGTCGGCGGCGCGGCTGAAGTTCTCGAGCCGCGCCGCCGCCTCGAAGCAGCGCAGTGCCAGCAGTGAAGGCAGACGGGCGTCGCCCGATGGTGAGTGGGACTCACCATGGTGGTCAGTAAACATCGCTATTCGTCGATCGTCAGGTCCCCTAACATAGGGCAACCATTCGTGGTGCTTGCCACAGGAATCGACAGAGTAAACCATGACCGAACTGTTAGCCGTGATCACCATCACGCTGCTCGCCGTGATCAGCCCTGGACCGGACTTTGCCATGGTGACCCGCAACAGCCTGGTGCTGTCGCGCCGCGCCGGCGTGCTGACGGCACTGGGGATCGGGCTTGGCGTACTGATCCACGTCAGCTACACCATCCTCGGCGTCGGCGTGCTGATCCAGCAGTCGCTATGGCTGTTCCACACGGCCAAATGGATTGCCGCGATCTATCTGGTCTATTTGGGTATCGTCATGCTGCGCGCCAGGCCGGGCGGCTCGCTGGCCGAAGGCCGCACCGCCCCGCTGTCGGATCTCGCCGCATTGCGCACCGGCCTGCTGACCAATGCGCTGAACCCGAAGACCACCGTCTTTATCGTCAGCCTGTTCATGCAAGTAGTGCGCCCCGATACGCCGCTGGCCACGCAGATCGGCTACGGCGCCTTCATCGCAGCCGCCCATATCGGCTGGTTCAGCCTGGTCGCGGTGTGCCTGTCGACGGGCGCCGTACGCGAGCGGCTGCTGTCGGTGCGGCACTGGATCGATCGGATTTTCGGCGGGCTGCTGGTCTCGTTTGGCGTGTTGCTGGCGGCGGCGCGCGGCGCGCGTTGAGGCGCAATCCTGCGCCGGACTACTCGCCGAATTCCTGCTGGATGCGCGGCGCCTGCGGACACTGCCGATCCAGCGACTCCCGATACTTGACGCAGCCGCGCAGAAACTGCGGCCAGTCCGGCACCGCCGGCGTGTGCGTGGCCGCGTCGGGCAGCAAGGCCCACAGGTCCGGGTGATGCCAGCACAGATCGTGGCCCGACGCATCCCGATGGCGGCGGATGCCGGCGCGCAAGCGCTTCACTTCTTCGATCAGCTGGTCGCGGCTCATCGTGTCGACGTCGTCGTCCATGGTGCCCTCCTGCGTGTCGGTTGGCTTTGTCGAAACCTTCAGCTTAGGCGGGCTGCGCGCAAGCTGCGGAGATCTTCGGCATATGGCGAAGGGTCAGCGCCCAGAACGCCAGCGCGGCGGCACTGATGCCGGCGCCGAGCAGGCAGACCGCCTGCCATCCGGCCAGCGCATAGACCCATGTCGACGCGATGGCGCCCATCCCGCTGCCCACCGAATAGAACAGCATGTAGCAACCCACCAGCCGGCTGTGCGCATCGCGCTGCGCCGCGAAAATCATGCTCTGGTTGGCGACATGGATGGCCTGGCCGCCGAGGTCCAGCGCGATGATGCCGATCACCAGCCACCATAGCCCGTGCGCATCGAACCACCACAGCGGCAGCCACGAGGCCAGCAGCACCAGCAGCGCGCCGCCGGTGACCCGCTGCCCCAGGCCGCGGTCGGCCAGCCGCCCGGCGCGCGCGGCCGCCAAGGCGCCGACCACGCCGACCAGCCCGAATGCCCCGATCGCCGTGTGCGAGAACGCGTACGGCGGCGCGCTCAACGGCAGCACCAGCGCGCTCCAGAACACGCTGAACGCCGCGAACATCAGCATCGCGATCGTGCCGCGGATCTGCAGCACGCGTTGCTGCCGCAGTAGCGTCAGCATCGACAGGATCAGCTTCGGATAGCTCAGCCGTGAACTCGCTGGGGCCTGCGCCGGCAGACGGCGCCACAGGATCAGCGACAGCACCAGCATCGCCAGCGCCGAGAACAGATACACGCCGCGCCATCCGGCCATATCGGCAATCAGACCGGCCAGCACGCGCGCCAGCAGCAGGCCGATGACCACGCCGCCCTGCGCGGCACCGACCACCCGTCCGCGCTCCGATGGCGCGCCGGCGGTCGCCGCGTAGGCGATTAGTCCCTGCGTCATCGCTGTACCGAGCAGACCGACGGCCAGCATGCCAACCAGCAAGGCCGCCGCCGACGCGGCCGCGGCCACGGCAATCAGCGCCCCCACCAGTGCAGCCGCCTGCCACAGCATCAGGCGCCGCCGATCGATGCGGTCGCCCAGCGGCACCAGCAGCAGCAAGGCCAGCGCGCAGCCGACCTGCGTGGCCGTGATCACGCCCCCTACCGCGGCATGATCCAGCGCGAACTCCCCGCCGAGCGCGTCGAGCAAGGGCTGCGCGTAGTAGACGTTCGCCACGCTGAGCCCGCAGGCGCAGGCGAACAGCGCGACCAGTGCGCCTGGCATCGAGCCCGCGGACGGCGTTGGGTACTTGGGCAAGGGCCCTGTCGATGATTCGCCTGGCATGGATTTTCCCTTCATCAAAGTAGTTTCAAATCAAGACCGGTTTGATTGTAGGCAAACTAGTCTTAAAATGAAACCACCAAGACAAACCCACATCTGGCTCATGCCTTTACCAAAGGAGCATTGATGGCAAAACGTCGCGACAACGAGACGGAAACCTGTCCGGTCGCCCGCTCGCTCGACCTGATCGGCGACCGCTGGTGCCTGCTGATCGTGCGGGATGCTTTCGATGGCGTGCGCCGCTTCAGCGAATTCCAGCGGCGCCTGGGCGTGGCCCGCAGTATCCTGGCCGACCGCCTGCGCCTGCTGGTCGAAGCCGGCATCTTCGAGATCAGCCCGGCATCGGACGGCACGTCGTATCAGGAATATGTGCTGACGCCCAAGGGAGAGCGGCTGTTTCCCGTGATCGTGGCCTTCCGGCAATGGGGCGAGCAGCATCTGTTCGGTCCGCGGGACGCGCATTCGGTGCTGGTGGACAAGGGCTCCGGAAAACCGCTCACGGTGATGGAGCCCCGCTCCGCCGACGGCAAGGTCGTGCGGCCATGGGAGACCACGGTGAAGCTGCCGCGGTAAGCCGGTCTTCGCGCATCAGTTCACCGATGCCGGAAAGCCCCGCTCCCTGGCCCTCCACGTCACCGTCAGCGCGGTACCGAGCAGCACCAGCAAGGCGGCCGAGAAAGCGCCGGTGCCAAACCGGTCGAGCAGCACGCCACCGATGAGGCCGCCCCCCGCGATCGCTGCATTCCACGCGGTCACCAACATCGACTGCGCTACGTTGACCGCGTCGTCGGCCGTCTTTGCCAACGCGGTCTGAAACAGCGTCGCTGCGCCGCCGAACGCGAGTCCCCAGACACCGACCGCGGCATACACCACGAGCGGCGTCTGTCCGGCCGCGCCGAGCACCGCTGCAGCCAGACCGAAAAGCAGCGTGCTGGCAAGCGTCAGCGCGCGCAGATGACGGTCGATCAGAACACCCACGATCCAGATGCTGATCAGCGACGCAATGCCGAACACCAGCAGCACGCGGCCGGTGCTCGCCACCATGCCGGCCGTGGCGAGAAATGGTGCGATATAGGTGTAGAGGATGTTGTGCGCCAGCACGAACGCCAGCACCACGATCAACACGGCGCCAACGCCCGGGATTGCAATCACGGCTGCCAGCGGCAAGCGCTTGCCGCTGGCCTGCCCGGCGAAGTCCGGGACCTTGAACCGCACCCAGATCATCAGGATCAAGGCCGACAGGCTCATGATGCCGAAGCAGACGCGCCATCCCACCAGCGTGCCGAGCAAGGTGCCGGCCGGGACGCCGAGCGACAGCGCCAATGGCGTACCAACCATCGCGACCGCAATGGCGCGTCCTTTCTGGGACTCGGGCACCATGCGCGCCGCATGGCTTGCCAACAGCGCCCATAGCAGCCCCGCAGACACGCCGGCCAGGAACCGCGCCACCATCGTCAATGCATAGCTTGCCGAGAAGGTCGTGACCGTATTGGCGGCGGCGAAGCCCGCAATGGCGAACAACAACAGCGGCCGGCGCCGAACCCCTTGCGTGGCGGCGGTCAGCGGCATCGCGGCGACCAGCGAGCCCACCGCATAGGCCGTGACGAGTTGCCCGACCATGGCTTCGGAAACCGCCAGGCTCCCGGCCATTTGCGGCAACAGTCCGGCCGGCAGCGCCTCGGTCAGGATGGTGATGAACGCCGCCATCGCAAGCGCCAACAGCGCGCCCAGCGGTAATTTCTCGCTCGCACGCACCGTGGCCGCGCCCGCATCGAGAGAAAGGCCTTCGCCATGCGCGCTCATACGGACTCCAGCGCGCCATAGATCGCGTCGCGCAAATCGTTGACGAATCGGCCTGTCATGCCCTCGTACAGCGTATTGGTCAATGCCACCACGCTGAGCCGCTGTAGCGGATCGACAAACCACGCGTGACCATAGGCGCCTCCCCAGCGCCACGTCCCCGCCGATTCCGGAGACGCCGCGCGCGCCGGATCGCGCAGGACCGAGAAGCCGAGTCCAAAGCCGAACCCCGGCGCGCCAGGCAGTTCGCAACCACCGGTCTGGTCGCGGGCCATTTCGGCAACCAGCTCGGCAGGCAATAGCTTGCCGTTCCGCTGACGCAACGCCTCGAGCAAGCGCATCAGGTCTTCCGCGGTGCCCGCCATGCCGGCACCGCCCGACGGAAAGGCCTGTGAGTCGAAGATGCGCGCGGGGCTGTACCGAATGCCGACCGTACCGTCGAAGACCGGCGCGATCTCGCCTTCGCGTAGGCGATGCGGCCGCGGGCGGTCGTTGACATAGGCGGTGGCAAGCCGCTGCGCATCGCGGACGACGAAGTCGGTATCGACCATGCCGAGCGGCCCTGTCACGAGCTGACGCACCGCCTCGCCAAGCGCAGCGCCATGGGCCCGCTCGATGACGGCGCCGAGCACGTCGATCGCCACCGAGTAGCCCCAACCCGTGCCGGGTTCGTACAGCAGCGGCACGCTGGCAATGCGCCGCAGGCTCTCGTCCAGATCGATGCCCGCTTCGTCCATGCCATCCGATACGCCAGCCCGCGCATACGGCCCATCGTCATCAGCCTCGAGAAAGCGGTAGCCCAGGCCCGCGGTGTGGCTCAACAACTGGCGGATCGAGATCCGCGGCACGCGTCCATCGGCCAGGCGTGGCCGGAATTCCGGCAGCCAGCGGTCGAGACTCGCATCGAAGTCGATCTGCCCACGCGCGACCAGGACCAGCGCTGCGGCGGAAACAATGGGCTTGCTGACAGAAGCCAGGCGGAACACCGTATCGACCGCCATCGGCCGCTGGCCTTCACGATCGGCCAGGCCAGCCGCCTTGCGGTAGACGAGCTCGCCGTCTCTGGCGACCAGCACGACAGCACCAACTAGGCGGCGTTCGTCCAGCGCCTGCTGGACAACCGTGTCGACGCATTCGGAAAGGCACGCTGCACCAGCCTCCTGGCGCCATGCAAGTGTGGAATCGGACAACGCAATTCTCCTTGGAGGAATGACGCTGTCACGATAGAGAGCCCCGCATTGAAGAAAAAGTGGGGTAGATTTCCGGTTTATGCGGACAAATATGTCCGCAATCGGATGAAGATCAGGATAAGGATGGAGATCGCGACATGGACAGTCTGAACGGCTTCATGGTCTTCGTGCAGGTCGCCGAAACGCGCAGCTTTGTCGCGGCCGGGCGAATGCTCGGCGTATCCGCTTCCGCCATCGGCAAAACCGTGGCCAGGCTGGAAAACAAGCTTGGAGTACGCCTGTTCCACCGCAGCACGCGCAGTATCACGCTGACGGCCGAAGGCACACGGTTCCTCGAACGCAGCCGCCGCATCCTCGCCGAGATCGAAGCCGCGCAATCGGAGTTGTCAGAAGCGACGAAGGCGCCGCGAGGCCGGCTACGCGTCAGCCTGCCGCTGGTCAGTTCGCTGCTGCTGCCGGTGCTTGCGGACTTCATGCGCGACTACCCCGACATCGAGCTCGATCTGGATTTCACCGACCGGATGGTTGACGTGATCGAGGAAGGCTTCGACGCGGTGGTCAGAACCGGCGAACCGACCGATTCCCGCCTGTCAGCCCGCCGGCTCGGCATCTTCGAAGGGATGCTGGTGGCCTCACCAGACTATCTGGGGCGACGCGGCACACCCAAAGTACCCGCCGATCTGCTGGACCATGCCTGCCTGCACTATCGCTTCCCCAACAGCGGCAAGCTGGAACCGTGGCCGCTCCGTCGCGCGCCAGGCCAACCGGAATTGCAGCTTCCAACATCGATGATCTGCAACAACATCGAGACGCGCGTTTGCTTTGCGCTGCAAGGCTTGGGCGTCGCGTTCGTGCCGGACTTTTCGGTCACGGACCTGGTCGCCAGCGGTCAATTGACACGCGTGCTGGACAGCCATCTGGAGTGGGAAAACCCGTTCTACGTGCTGTGGCCGGCCAGCAAGCACCCCTCTCCCAAGGTGCGCGCATTTGTCGATTTTCTTAGTGCGCGCGTATTTCCTTCGGCGGAAACACGGCGTGCCGCGAAGCGCCAGCGGCCGGCGAAAGGCCCGCGGCGCCAGGCGCAATCGCACGTTCGCCGCGCTTAATGGATGCTCAATTCGGCGATCTTGCCTTTCTCGATCGTGAAGACAAATTGCAGCGTGACAGCACTATTCGGGAACTGCCCGCTCACCCTGGCGCGAACACGGACCTCGGTGTCGTTGCCAGCGGCTTCGACTGGCTCGGCGACGTGGCGGTATTTTTCCTTGGCCGCCTGCCACCACGCGCGTATCGCCTCCCTTCCCTGATGCCGCGCACTCTCGTCGTTGACCCCGGCATTGGGGAGAAAAAGCGAAACAAGCGCATCGGCATCGTCGCCCTTGTCCGCTTCGAAATACGCGTCCACAACGGTCGGAATATCCATTCCTTCTGCTCCTGATCTGTGCTTGCCTGTCAATGTTGCAGCGCAAGTTTAGGCTTGACCATTGTTGTGATAAACACGATAACGCTGGATGTGTCGATGAAAAAAACAGGACAATGGAAAAAACCTCCCTTCACGACCTCGAAGCCGTCATCGCGATTGCCCGCCGTGGAACGTTCCGCGCAGCGGCGATCGATCTCGGGATGTCGACCACGGCCCTGAGCCATGCCATTGGCAAGCTCGAGACCAATCTTGGCATCCGCCTGTTCAATCGCACGACGCGCAGTGTCTCGCTGACCGATGCCGGTCGACAGTTTGTCGAGCAGGTCGGGCCCGCGCTTCACGATATTCACGGCGCATTGGAGGCAGTGCGGTCGCAGCAGAAAACGCCATCCGGAACACTGCGGATCAATGCCGCGGCATTTGCGGCGCGAGACATCATGTCCCCGCTGGTGCTCGAATTCCTGCGCCGCTACCCGGACATGAATGTCGACCTGGTGACCGAAGGACGGCTGGTCGATATCGTCGCCGAGGGTTTCGATCTCGGCGTTCGAATCGCCGACCTTGTTCCCAGCGACATGATCGCCGTGCCGCTCGGCCGGCCCCAACGCTATGCCGTCGTGGGATCGCCCTTGTATTTCGAGAACCATCGGAAGCCTCGCGTCCCGCCCGATCTGCTGAAGCACCAGTGCGTGCGTGTCCGCCTGCCCGACGGGACGCTGTATCGGTGGCAATTCGAGAAGGCCGGCGACACAGCGCAGATCGACGTGCGCGGCCCGATCACGCTCGACGAAGCGAGCCTGGCGCGGGCCGCCGTGATCGGGAATATCGGCCTGGGCTATTTCATGGAGCAGGACGTGCTGCCCGATATCGAGGCAGGACGCCTGGTTCGCGTGCTGGCGGATTGGACACCGCCTTTGCCCGGGCTCTGCCTCTATTACCCGGGCCGGCGCCACCACTCTGCCGGAATGAAGGCATTCCTCGCGTTGGCCCGTGAGGTGGCCGAGCGGGAGCCGGACCGCCAATCGCCGGCCGGACGAAACCGCCGTCGGCATTGAGCAGCCGATCGCGTTGCCGAATGCGTGATGCCATGTCGCAAGCGGAAATTCTTGACAACACAACCAACCAACTAGTAGATTGGTCAACGTATTGAATGCCACGCGCGGCATCCCGGCAGTGCACGAGCGGTGTCTTGCATGCGTGTGCCGCAATCCCGCTTATTGATACCTATGGAACTTTCCCCCCGCGCGGCCGAAATCGCCGAGCATACGAAGCTGTTGCTGGCCGCTGGCGGTTATCACGGATTCAGTTATGCGGATCTGTCCGAGCGCGTGCGTATCGGCAAGCCGAGCATCCATCATCATTTTCCGAGCAAGGCGGACCTGGTCCTGACCGTGGTCGCGCTACACCGCGCGCAGACGCGGCAAGGCCTGGCCGCTCTCGATGGCCAGATCGGCGATCCGTTGGCGCGGCTGACGGCCTATATCGATTACTGGTCGCGGTGCATACGCGACGGCACGTCGTCGATGTGTATTTGCGCGATGCTGGCTGCCGAATTGCCGATCATCCCGCAAGAGATCGCGAACGAGGTTCGAGCCTACTTCGAGGACCTGACCGCATGGCTGGCCACGGTCCTGGAGGCAGGTGCCGCGAAAGGACAACTGCAACTGCGCGATACGGCGCTTGTCGAGGCACAGACCTTCATGTCCACGGTGCACGGCGCAATGTTGACCGCACGGGCTTTCGACAATCCCGAGGCATTTGCCTCCATCTCGCAAGCGGCGATCAGACGGCTGACCGGGTCGAACTAATCGCTTTTTTTACCGGCCGCGAGCCGGCTATTTTTTCACCGGGGATACCGACCAACTAGTTGGTTGTCCAGCATGTGAAATCCCGTGTTTCAACCCATGGTTTGAAGGAGCCATCGTCCTATGCCACATCCGATTTCCGCTCTGGGATCTGGGCACACCCTGATCAGCATCGTCCCCGTCATCGCGGGCGTCTATAGCTTTGCGCGCTACTTCAGGATCGACAGCGACACGCATGCCGGCCGGATTTACCTCGGTGGGCTGCTGTTGTCGGTGCTGACGTCATTCGGGCTGTCCAGCAGCGGGGGCTTCAACGTCGGCCATGCGCTCGGCATCGTGGCGCTCCTTGCCATCTTCGGCGCGCTGGTGCTGCCCCGGATTCCGGTCTTTCCCCGCGCCCAACCCTACCTGTCCCAGTTCGGATTCACGTTCAGCTTTTTCCTGCTGCTCGTCCCCGGAATCAACGAAACGCTGACACGATTGCCCGTGGCCCATCCTGTCGCCGATGGCCCGCAATCGCCTGTGGTACGCGGCACGCTTGCCGCGTGGCTGGTCGTCTTTCTGCTCGGCTCCGCATTGCAGGCCCGGTGGATGCATTTGCAACGGCGGCGCGCGCCCCTCCCCTGATTCCGGGTACGCGGCCCGCGGATGTCGCGTGGGCCGCGCTGGCCCGCCTCGGCATCACTGTTCAAATCAGGAGAGATGGAGCATGGCATTCCCGCTGGACACTTTTTCCGAAACAGAATCGAGCGTCGAGGATCTGGAGAGCATGCTGGCCGACGATGAAGCCCTGGAGGGCATCGAGGCCTGGCTCAGCCGACAGCAACTGACGATTCATGCCGGCCCGCGCGGACAGGACCTTGCAGGCGGCGCGACGATCGAAACGTCGGCCGGTTGGCTGCTACGCCTGGTCCGCCATGCGCGCTCGGCGCTGGTGGCGCCCAAACAAGGGCGATCAGTGGCGTCAGTGCGATGACACGAACGGCGAGGCGGCATGCGGAGGCGGCACGGCAAATTCCGCCTTCATCCGCTTGACCTCTTCGATCGGGCTTCGCCCGAAAAGGCGCTTGAATTCCCGGCTGAACTGCGAGGGGCTGTCATAGCCAACTTCCGCGCTTGCGGCGGCCGCGGTCATGCCGTGACGGACCATATGCAGGCGTGCCTGATGCAACCGTATCGACTTCAGGTACTGCACCGGCGAGGTCTTGGTGACGGCCTTGAAGTGGGCGTGGAAGCTCGGCACACTCATCCCGGCTTCGCGCGCCAGCTGTTCGACACTGACGTCGACATGAAAGGACGCATGGATCCGGCGCAACGCGCGCGCGATCTTGCCGAACTGCCCATGCATGGCGAGCGCGGCGCGCATCGATGCCCCTTGCTCGCCCGTCAGAACATGGAAGTAGATTTCCCGCACGAGCGCCGGGCCAAGAATCCGGGCTTCCACAGGGCGGCTCATCGCCTCCAGAAATCGAACCAGCGATTCGCATAGCCGGCTGTCCATCGGGGTGGACATCATGCCGCGCGGCCCGGTCGGCTCCATGCCGCCATGCTGGTCGATCTGCAGCATCAGATCGGCAGCGAGCTTGAAATCGAGGTGCATGTAAATGGCCAGCAGCGGCTCGGATTCGCTGGCGTCCGTTTCCATGGTGAATGGCACGGGCACCGAAACCGCGAGGTAATGCCGGTCGTCGTACAGGTAAATCTGATCGCCGAAGTACCCACGTTTCCTGCCCTGGCAAACGATCACGATGCCGGGATCGTAGAGCACCGGCACCGCTTTCAACGGGCGATTCGAACGCAGGAATCTGACATCGGGCAACGCCGACAAGTTATATCCCTCGCGCGGCGCCAACGCTGCCAGCATGGACACCATGCGCCGCGCCAGCATCGCCTGGCTTGGCGCCTCGTTTTTGCCAGATCGAGTCATGGCCGAGCCCTCTTGTCTGCACTGCGGCATAGCTTACCAGCACCATTACCGGAGCTCTTGCTGCTCATAGGATCAGGCAATCATTTGAGACCCGTTGCCATGGTGGCATGCAGGATTGGATTCCATTATTCAATCCGCAGCGCAAAGCCCTGTCGTGGTGACACGGCGCGCATTGCACCCAACTGGAGCGGTAAATATCCATGATTGACGTACTGAACCCTGCAGACGGATCGCGCATCGGGGCGGCGCCCCAGATGAACGAAGCCCAGGTGAAAGCGGCGATAGACAGAACCTGCAACGCATTTCCGGCATGGTCGCGAAAGCTCGCCAAGGAACGCAGCGAGTTGCTCCGCCGCTGGTTCGAACTCGTCAGAGACGACAAGCAGGTCTTTGCCGAACTGATGGTCAAGGAAAACGGCAAGTGCCTGGCCGAAGCGCTGGGCGAAATCGACTACGGGCTTGGCTTTATCGAGTGGTATGCCGAGGAAGCCAGGCGGGTCTATGGCGACACCATCCCGTCCCACGCAGATCATGCCGCCGTGATCGTCGTCAAGGAGCCCGTTGGACCGACTGCGGCCATCACGCCCTGGAACTTCCCCTTCATGATGATCACGCGCAAAGTCGCGACCGCACTGGCGGCCGGTTGCACCATGGTCATCAAGCCATCCGAAGAGACGCCGCTGACCGCGTACAAGCTGCTCGAGTACGCGCGCCGGGCAGGCATTCCCGAGGGCGTGTTCGAGATGGTCACCGGCAACCCACAACAGATCGGTGCGCTCTTTACCGGCGACGATCGGATCCGGAAGATCTCGTTCACCGGCTCCACCGCCGTCGGCAAACTGCTGGCCGAAGCCAGCGGACGCGCGCTGAAAAAGATGACACTGGAATTGGGAGGCAATGCCCCGTTCATCGTGTTCGATGATGCCGATTTCGATCAGGCCGTCACCGGCCTGGTGGCCGCCAAGCTGCGAAATTCCGGCCAGGTCTGCATTTCGCCCAACCGCATCTACGTGCAGGATGGGATTTACGATCGCCTTGTCCGGGCCGTCGTTGAACGGGTCTCCGAATTTCGCGTGGACCAGGGACTGCAGCCCGGATTCGTCGTGGGGCCGCTGATCAATCAAGCGGGCTTCGACAAGGTCGTTCACCTCGTCGAAGACACGAAGCAGCGCGGCGGGAGCGTGTTGCTCGGAGGCAAACCGCACGAGAAAGGCGGACTGTTCTACGAACCGACCGTCCTCGCCGACCTCGATGACGATATGCCGATCGCCCATACCGAAATCTTCGGGCCGGTCTTCGCGTTCTACCGCTTCCGTGATGAAGCCGAAGTCGTCAACAGGGCCAACGACACCGAATATGGACTGGTGGCTTACGCCTACACGCGCGATCTTGGCCGAGCGTTTCGCTTGTCCCGCGATATCGAGGCGGGCATGGTGATCCTGAATTCCGGTTCAGTCGGCACCGCCTCGGTGCCATTCGGCGGGGTCAAGCATTCGGGCTACGGGCGCGAAGGCAGCTACTACGGGATCGAGGAGTATGTCGAGGTCAAGTACGTACTGATGGGGGGCTTGGCACGCTGACTCCATGGGAGATAGGGCATCATGGCGACGTCCACCCAGCCTACGCCTTCTGTTATTGCCATGGTGCGTCGCGCCCTACTCCCCCCACTCAATCCCGCCCGAGCATTCGAAGCGACCGGGCGGCTGCTCAGCATTTCGAAGGCCGCCGATGAGTTGTGCGTCACGCCCGCCGCGGTCAGCCGGCAGGTGCGCGCGCTGGAGAGCTACCTGGGAACGCCGCTGTTCGTCCGCGCACACGGCGGCCTGGAGCTGACCCCGGCCGGCGCGCGTTACCTTTCCGACTTGATCCCCCTGTTCGAGACATTGCGGGAAGCCACCCTGGCGGTGACCAACAGCAGCCCCGGCCGAAACACCTTGCGATTACGATCGCCCGCCACGTTCGCCGTACGGTGGCTCATCCCCCGGCTGGCGAGCTTTCACCGGTTGCATAAGGACATCGACGTTCAGGTCATGACCTCGTTCGCGCCGCTGGACTTCGAGCACGAGGATATTGACGCAGGCATACAGCTGGGCGATGGCCGTTGGCCGGGAATGCGAACGTTGCAGCTCGTTCGCAACGAGCTTGTGCCCGTGGCCTCGCCTGCCGTGCACCTGACACACAAGAAGCAGCTCGCCACGCAAACCTTGCTGCATTCGATGGCGCGCCCCGACGACTGGATGCTTTGGCTGCGCGCAGCAGGCTTGCGCAATGTCAGTCCCACCGATGGCATGAAATACGAAACATCGTTGCTTGCCTATCAAGCGGCGATCGAGGGGCATGGCGTCGCCATCGCGCAGAAAGCATTGATCGAAAAGGAACTGGCGGACCAGACGCTGGTGGCGCCCCTCGGTCCGACGCTCGATCGCGGCGAATACACATACTACTTCGCATGGCCGACAGGCAAACCGCAGTCAAGCGCATTGCGCGCATTTCGCGATTGGCTATCGACGCTAGTCGCGATCTGATCCGCTCGAGCGATCGATCCCTTTTACAAAAAGTCAAAGCGTACGGCCCATAAAGTCGATTGCCGGCTCGGGTGCCCCTGCCTATTCTGCGCCCATGACAAGTGATCGCGGCCACCAGCGAAGCCGCGTCATCCGGGAGCCGGAATATGTTGAAGCGCAGCTTGAGAGGACTGCGGGTAATCGATTTTTCGCATGTACTCGCGGGGCCCGTTTGCACCATGATGCTTGCGGACATGGGTGCCGATGTCATCAAGGTCGAACCGCCCGATGGCGAATTGGCGCGGCAGATCGGCCCGCCGTGGATCGCGGGCGAAAGCGCGGTGTACCTGAGCGTCAACCGCAACAAGCGCGGCATCGCATTGAATCTGAAATGCGCGGACGGCCGCGAAGTCGCCCGTCGACTGATTCAGGATGCGGACGTCGTGGTCGAGAATTTCAGGCCAGGCGTCATGCGGACATTGGGCCTGGACTATGACACGCTGGCTGGCAGCAATCGCAAGCTGGTGTATTGCTCCATCTCCGCCTATGGCCAAACCGGGCCGATGCGCGAGCGCGCCGGTGTGGACGGCATCATCCAGGCAGCCAGCGGCCTGATGAGTACGCTTGGCACAGCGCACAGCGAGCCCATCAAAGTCGCGATTCCGGTCGCGGATATGGTGGCCGGCTATCTGGCGACGATTGCGATCCTTGCCGCGGCCAACGCCGCTCGGCAAAGCGGACAAGGCGAGTACCTGGACATCAGTCTGTACAACGCCACGCTGATGCTGCAGCAGATCGGCTACGCGTCCTACTTCGCCACCAATGCCGTGCCTGCCAGGACCGGCAGCGCAGCCCCGTACGCCGCGCCCAATGAAGCGTACCAGACGCGTGATGGCTGGCTCATGGTAGCTGCCTACCAGCCGAAGCGTTGGCAAGCGCTATGCGCCGTGCTGGGTGCACCGGACCTGGAGCACGATCCGCGCTTCGCCCGCAACGCCGACCGCGTCGCCCATCGCGACGCGCTGCGCCAGGCACTGACGCCGTTGTTCCAACAGCGCTCCACCGAAGCGTGGATACAGCGGCTGGCTGCGCACGACATCCTGTGCGCGCCCATTGCCAGCTACCAGGATGTCCTCCGATCCCCGCAGTACACGGCCAGCGGCATCGACAGCTGGGTTGACCATCCGCTCGCCGGAAAGGTGCGCATGCCAGGCTTCGCACCCGGACCGACTCACGCGACGAGTGCGCAGGATCGCGATATGCCCGCGCCTGCGTTGGGCCAGCACGGCCGCGAAGTCCTTGAGGAATTCGGCTATAGCCGGCCGCAAATCGACGCCATGCTCGAACGCGGCGTCCTCGTCGTTCCTCCAAACTCATCTACCTGACCCAGGATACGTCGATGAAACCTGATGAAGCCGGCGCAATGCGCCCCGCCACTGACCAGCCTGACACGCTGGTCCGACAAGACATCGTCGAAGGCGTCCTCACGTTGAGCCTCAATGACCCGGGCACGGGCAATGCCATGTCGGTGTCCATGGCCGAGGCGCTAGCCGAGGCACTGGAGAGGGCCAATCGCCTGCCAGACGTCCATTGCGTATTGCTGCGCTCCACCGGCAAGTACTTCTGCACCGGCGGTAACGTCAAGGACATGGAGAGCGGATCGGATCTGATGCAGGGTTCCGCGGCACAGGTACGGGTTCGGCTGAAGACAACATTGCACCGAATTACTCATGCCCTGCTGGCACTGCAGGTGCCGTCAATTGCCGCAGTCAATGGGGCTGCGATCGGCGCCGGCTGCGACCTGGCACTGATGTGCGATCTGCGCATCGCGAGCGAGCAGGCCACCTTCGCCGAGAGCTTTCTACGCCTGGGGCTAGTGTCCGGCATCGGCGGCGCATGGTTCCTGACCCGGCTCGTCGGAACGGCAAAGGCACTGGAACTGACGCTGACCAGCGAATTTATCGATGCCGCCACCGCGTTGCAGCTCGGCATGGTGTCCCGTGTCGTTTCGCCCGAGGCACTGGACGAAACAAGTACCGCCTTGGCGCGCCGGATCGCCTCCAGCCCGCCCGAGGCCCTGCGCATGGCCAAGCGCCTGGTATTGGACGCGGCCGAGACGACGTTGCCCGTGGCGCTGGAGACTGCGGCCGCCATGCAGGCGATCCTGCTTTGCGGGGACGAACACAAGGCTGCCGTGCGCCATTTTCTGGAGCGCCGCGCGCGACGCGACTTCCAGGCCCAACCCGGCTGAAGGCGCGGCCACAGCGCTCGCCCGGGACGGTGGCATGGCCAGTGAAGCCGCTTGACGCCACGTCCCCATAAAACAGGAGACAAACACCATGATCGGAACTACAACGCGCATCGCCCGTCTGGCAGCGGCGATGGCATCGGCCGTCATTGGCCTGATCTGGGCCATATCGGCACCGGCGGCAGGTTTTCCGGAAAAGCCAATCACCTTTGTCGTGCCGTTCGGCGCGGGCAGCGCGACCGATCTGCTCGCGCGCGCGCTGTCGGCGTCGATGGCACAGCAGACCGGGAAGGCCGTCGTCGTCGAAAACCGCCCAGGTGCCAGCGGCATGATCGCCGCGCAGCATGTGGCCCGGGCCGCTGCGGACGGCTACACCGTGCTGATTACCACGAACACGACGCAAGCCGCCAATCCGCACCTGTTCAAGAAACTGCACTACGACCCCATCACGGATTTCCTGCCGTTGACAGCATTGGGGCGTGGCGGTCAGGTGCTCGTCGTGCGCGCCGACTCTCCTTTCCGCACCGTCGATGATCTGGTGCAGGCCGCCAGGAAGGCGAAAGGAAAACTGAGCTTCGGCAGCGGGAATTCGTCCAGCCGAATCGCCGGCGAAATGCTCAAGCAACTGACCGGTACGGACATCGTCTGGGTCGGATACAACAGCAATCCGAACGCCCTTAACGATCTGCTTGGCGGCCACATCGACATGATGGTCATCGACACGGTCACCGGCCTGTCGCAGATCAAATCGGGCAAGCTCCGCGCGCTAGGCGCGTCCACCAGGGAAAGGCTGCCCGAGCTTCCGGACGTCCCGACCCTGGATGAGGCCGGCATCAGAGGCTACGACATGGGGTATTGGTTCGCCGCCTACGTGCCGGCAGGAACGCCCGCCCCGGCGGCTGCCAGGCTGCGACAGCTACTGATTGCCGCGGTCGACAGCCCGGGAGCCCGCGCCTTCTACCGCAATTCCGCGACACAGGCCTGGACTACGACGCCCTCGGAGCTACGGGCATTCCAGAACGCCGAAATCCAGAAATGGGGCCGTGTCGTCAAGGGGGCCGGGATTGAGCCGGAGTGACAGCCGGAGCAACAGTCACGCTGAAAAGCAGTTGCGCCCGTATCAGGGCGCTGCTGTTCCGCGCGCCGCGGCCAGTTCGTTGGACAGCACGTCGGCCAGCCCGCGACCGGCGCTGCCGTCCTCGTCAAGGCGCGGGTTGTAGATGGTGATCTCGATGCCGACGGCCTTGCCGCTCGCCAGCGCTACCCGCAGCGCGGTCCCCAGCTCGTCCCGCGATAACCCGCCCGGTACGCGGAAATCGACAGCCGGCATGATCGCGTCGTCGAGGCAGTCGGCGTCCACATGGATGAAGAAGCCGTCCAGTTCCTCTCGGGTCAGGTGGTCGACCGCTGCGCGCGCGGCGGCCTCGATGCCCATCGCCCGCACGGCGGGAAGGTCAATCGCCCTGAGCGTCTTGGGAAGCGGCCGGCTTCCGTACTCTTGCTGATCTTCGTGATCCCGATAGGCGAACGCGACAGCATCCTCGGGACGGACCAGAGGACCGCGGCCTTCGAGGTCGGTCAGCAGCGACGGACCGTGGCCGGTCACCAGGGCCAGGTCCATCGAAGCGCCTTCCCCATTGGGTTCCGCCTCCGGCTGGAAGAAATCGGCGTTGCCGTCGATGAAAAGCAGGCCATAGCGGCCGCGCCGTCGCAACGCGAGCATCGACCCCAGCACGATCGTGCAATCGCCGCCGAGGACTACCGGAAATTGGCCCGCATCAAGGACCGCTTCCACCGCATCGGCGAGCCTGGGTGACCATGCGGCAATAGCGGCGGCATTCAGGATGCCTGTCTCGGGATCGCGCGCCGGATCCTTCGGAGGCACCGCCAGCCGGCCGGCGCGGCGCGCATGGATGCGCTGCGCAAGACCGTGATCCAGCAGCCGATCGGGCAAGCGCTCCACGCCGTCCGTCGCCAGGCCCAACGTGGAAGGGGCATCGAGAATTGCATAGGGAAAGGTCGGCATGGGGGCCTCCGTCCGGGTTGATCGCGATGAGCAGCGAGGTCGCGCGGTCCTGGACGGCTGCCTTAACGTCCGGCCCGCACGCAGCCGATACCGGGCGGTTGACCCCGGTCCTGGACAAGCTGGTTCAGCGGGGACACACCGACGGTCGGCCACCGCGCCGGTATCTACAGTACCTGGATTGCGTATGGCGTTGACGGAAATCCCTCATTGCATCGGGCTTTCTGGAGAAGCTATTTTTGAGCTTGTCAACAAACGAACAAGGAGATTCGACATGTCCGATCAAACCGCCAGGAAGCCGCAACCCGATCCAGCGGAGAGGAATGCATTCTTTCCCTCGAGCTTTTCTCTGAGCCAATTCACTTCGCCGAAGTCCGATCTGAGCGGGGCCGATTACCCCACGCCCTACACGGGCGGCCAGAAGATCCTGATGATCGGTGCCGACGAGCGCTACCTGCTGACCGACAACGGCACCTTCTTCTCGACCGGCAACCATCCGGTAGAAACGCTGCTGCCGATGTATCACCTTGACAAGGCAGGCTTCGCCTTCGATGTGGCGACCGTTTCGGGCAATCCGGTCAAGTTCGAGTTCTGGGCGATGCCGTCCGAGGACGAGGCGGTGAACGGCTTTTTCGACAAGTACCGCCCCCAATTCCAGAAGCCCCTCAAGCTAGCCGATGTGGTCGCCGGCGGGCTTGATACCTATGCGGCGATCTTCATTCCTGGCGGGCATGGTGCGCTGATCGGCATTCCGGAGAGCAAGGACGTTGGCGACGCGTTGAAGTGGGCGGCAGCGAACGACAAGTTCGTGATCTCGCTCTGCCACGGCCCAGCAGGCTTTCTCGCGGTCGGTGACAGCGACATCTATAGGGGCTACAAGATCTGCGCGTTCCCTGATGCCATGGACGCGCAGACACCGGATATCGGGTACATGCCTGGCCACCTGACCTGGAAGTTCGGCGAGAAGCTGAAAGCCCTCGGCTTCGAAATCATCAATGACAACATCTCGGGTGCAGTGCACAGGGATCGCAAGCTGCTGACCGGTGACAGCCCGCTGGCGGGCAACAACCTGGGCAAGCTCGCAGCGCAGACGTTGCTCAACGAAGTCACGGCCTGATGGCCAATACGGTCGTGATGGAAGCGGCCTTCCGGAGCGCCCTGACCATCGAGGGCGCCAGATCCCTTGCGGCGATCAAGAACGAGGTTCGCGCGCTTGGCGGTCCGCTCGGTTACGACCGTTTCATGCTGTTCTCGGCGTCCGCCGCGCGGGATGAGATTGTCGACCGCATCTATTGGGTGGAAGGCGACTGGTTCGGCACCGGTGAGCCGATCAATGCCGAGACCTATGTGCGGCGCTGTCCGGTGACGCGTCACATTCTTGATACCAACGAGCCATTCTTCTGGACCAAGACGACAGGAAGAGAAGGCGAACGCTATCGGGTTGTCCGTACGCCCATGGGCCGTGGCATTCACGGACTACAGGTTCCAATATTCGGCCCGTTGGGCCTGGAAGGCGCGATGAGCCTTGGCGGGGAGCGGATCGATGCTTCACCGCTGGCGCGTCTCGCCTTCAGGCTCATTGCCGAATCGGCGTTTCTGGCAGCGCGTAGACTGCTGGAGCTGCCCCAAGATCATGGCAACAGATCGCTGTCCGACCGTGAACGCGAAGTGCTCGCGTGGACGGCTGCCGGCCGACGGCAGGTCGACATCGCCGCGACCCTCGGTCTTTCCGAACGCACGGTGGAGAACCATCTGCGCCGCATACGCAAACGCCTCGGCGTCGCAACGACAGCGCAGGCGATCCGAGTGGCGATCCGAAACGGCGAGATCGTCGCGTAAGCATCTTGTTCGGGCAATCGCGCTGGGCAAGACCGCTCTCTGCACCGGCGCAACGGCCGGGTTCGCGTTGGCCTCGTTTCTCGGCAAGAAAAAAGCCCGCAGTGACGCGGGCCTAGCTGGTCCTGGTGCTACCTGGCACCTGCCGGTGCCAGATACCAAATCACTCCCACTCAATCGTCGCCGGCGGCTTGCCCGAAACGTCATAGACGACGCGGTTCAAACCCCGCACTTCATTGATGATCCGATTCGAGCAGCGACCCAGCAGCGCATACGGCAGGTGCGCCCAGTGCGCCGTCATGAAGTCGGTGGTCTGCACCGCGCGCAGCGCGACGACGTAGTCGTAGGTGCGGCCGTCGCCCATCACGCCGACCGACTTGACCGGCAGGAAGACCGCGAAGGCCTGGCTGGTCAGGTCGTACCAGCTCTTGCCGACCTGGTCTTCGCTGCACAGGCCCGCAGCCGCGTCCTGCGCCGTGGCGATCGTGCCGCGCAGTTCTTCGATGAAGATCGCGTCGGCGCGGCGCAGCAGGTCGGCGTATTCGCGCTTGACCTCGCCGAGGATCCGCACGCCCAGGCCCGGGCCCGGGAACGGGTGGCGGTAGACCATTTCGGGCGGCAGGCCGAGTTCGACGCCGAGTTCGCGCACTTCGTCCTTGAACAGGTCGCGCAGCGGCTCGAGCAGCTTCAGGCCCAGCGTCTCGGGCAGGCCGCCGACGTTGTGGTGGCTCTTGATCGTGGTCTGCTTCTTGGTCTTGGTGCCGCCCGACTCGACCACGTCCGGGTAGATGGTGCCCTGGGCCAGCCACTTGGCGCGGGTCAGCTTCTTCGCCTCGGCCTGGAACACCTCGACGAATTCGCGGCCGATGATCTTGCGCTTCTGTTCGGGATCGGTGACGCCGGCCAGATGGCCGAGGAACTGCTCCGAGGCATCGATATGCACGACCTTGGCATGCAGGCGGCCGGCGAACATTTCCATCACCAGCTTGCCCTCGTCCTGGCGCAGCAGGCCGTGGTCGACGAACACGCAGGTCAGCTGATCGCCGATCGCGCGATGGATCAGCGCCGCGGCGACCGACGAGTCGACGCCGCCGGACAGGCCCAGGATTACCTCTTCGTCACCGACCTGCTCGCGGATCTTCGCGACGGCCTCGTCGATATGATTGCGCATCACCCAGTCCGGGCGCGCACCGGCGATCTTCAGCACGAAGCGCTCCAGCATGTCGCGGCCCTTGACCGTGTGCGTGACCTCGGGGTGAAACTGCACCGCGTAGTAGCCGCGCGCTTCGTCGGCCATGCCGGCGATCGGGCAGCTTGGCGTCGAAGCCATCAGCTTGAAGCCCGGCGGCAGTTCGGTGACCTTGTCGCCGTGGCTCATCCAGACCTTCAGCATGCCGTGGCCTTCCGGCGTGACGAAATCCTGCACGTCCTTCAGCAGCTCGGTATGGCCGTGCGCGCGCACCTCGGCGTAGCCGAATTCGCGGGAGTCGCTCCACTCGACCTTGCCGCCCAGCTGCACGGCCATCGTCTGCATGCCATAGCAGATGCCGAGCACCGGCACGCCCAGATCCCACACCGCTTGCGGCGCGCGCAGCTGATGGTCTTCATAGGTGCTGGCGTGGCTGCCCGACAGGATGATGCCCTTCGGCGCGAACTCGCGCACGAATTCGTCCGACACGTCGTTCGGATGGATCTCGCAATAGACGTGCGCCTCGCGGACGCGTCGCGCGATCAGCTGCGTAACTTGCGAGCCGAAATCAAGGATGAGGATTTTGTCGTGCATGATGGGGAGCGATTGACGTGTCGACCGGTTCGACATCGGTCACCACTTCGGTGCCGGGACCGTAGCCGGGCGGCGGCGTGATGACCGGCTCGCGCCGGACTTCGGGGGATGGGGATGGGTGAACGGTCGGCGCAGCGGGAACCGGAAGGTTGGCCGCGGCCAGCTCGGACTCGCGGCGCAGCAGTTCCTCGCGCTCGCGATTGCGGATGCGCTTGGCCAGCGGAATCTGCACCAGTGCGAAGAAGGCCAGCATCGCCGCCAGCAGCCCGAGCCAGATCCTGCCGGCGCCCTGCGCCGGCAGATCGAAGAAGATCAGCCACGCGGCGATCAGCAACGCGCACGCCAGATTGACGGGCCCCGCCATGCGGGCCACCGGTACGGTCAGCTGACCGCGGAAAGCGGCCTGAGCGAGCAGCCAGGCCACGCCGAGCAGCGTGAAGCCTAGCAGCTGGCCGTACAGCGCCGGCTGCGGCTGCGGCAATTGCAGCGCGGCATAGAAGGTGGCGAACGGCGCGAGCAGCAGCACGGCGCCGAGCGCAAGATCGAACAGGGCGTCGAAGAACAACACGGCGCGGAGCAGGACCTTCATCGAATCTCCTTGGCGGACTCAGGGGTGCACCGACGGCCGGAGCCGATACGCGGCCCCGATATGAAGCGCGGCCGCACCGCCCTGAAGCCGTGCAGCCGCGCATCACCGGCATCGCGCATGGCGCGGCGCTCGCCGGTCCGTCGCTGACGTTAGTCGATATGGTAGTTCGGTGCTTCCTTGGTGATCTGCACGTCGTGGACATGCGACTCGCGCATGCCGGCGGCGGTGATCTGCACGAACTGCGCGGTCTCGTGCCATTCGGCGATCGAGCTGCTGCCGCAATAACCCATCGACGCGCGCACGCCGCCGGTCAGCTGGTGGATGATGGCCATCACCGAGCCCTTGTAGGGCACGCGGCCTTCGATGCCTTCGGGGACCAGCTTGTCGACGTTGGCGGTGTTGTCTTCCTGGAAGTAGCGGTCCGCCGCGCCGTCCTTCATCGCGCCGACCGAACCCATGCCGCGGTAGCTCTTGAACGAGCGGCCCTGATACAGGAACACTTCGCCCGGCGCTTCCTCGGTGCCCGAGAACATGCCGCCCATCATCACGGTATGCGCGCCGGCGGCCAGCGCCTTGGCGATATCGCCGGAATAGCGCACGCCGCCATCGGCGATCAGGGGCACGCCGGTACCGGCCAGCGCCTCCGCCACGTTCGACACCGCGGTGATCTGCGGCACGCCGACGCCGGCGACGATACGCGTGGTGCAGATCGAGCCCGGGCCGATGCCGACCTTGACGCCGTCGGCGCCGTGCTCGACCAGCGCGCGGGCGGCTTCGCCGGTGGCGATGTTGCCGCCGATCACCTGCACGTGCGGGAAGTTGTCCTTGACCCAGCGCACGCGGTTCAGCACGCCCTGGCTATGACCGTGGGCGGTGTCGACCACGATCACGTCGACGCCGGCCTTGACCAGCAGCTCGACACGCTCGTCGTTGTCCGGGCCGACGCCGACCGCCGCGCCGACGCGCAGCTGGCCGTGGTCGTCCTTGCTCGCCAGCGGGTGTTCGACCGCCTTCTGGATGTCCTTGACGGTGATCAGGCCGCGCAGTTCGAAGGCTTCGTTGACGACCAGCACGCGCTCCAGGCGGTGGCGGTTCATCAGGCGCTTGGCCTCGTCCAGGCTGGCGCCCTCGGCCACCGTGACCAGCTTCTCGCGCGGCGTCATCTTGGCGCGCACCGGGGCGTCGAGTTCTTCCTCGAAGCGCAGGTCGCGGTTCGTGATGATGCCGACGACGGTCTTGCCTTCCAGCACCGGGAAGCCCGAAATGCCGTGTTGCTGCGACAGCGCGATCACGTCGCGGATCTTCATGTCCGGCGAAATGGTGATCGGATCACGCAGCACGCCCGATTCGTAGCGCTTGACGCGCGCCACTTCCCGCGCCTGGTCGGCCGGCTTCAGGTTCTTGTGAACGATGCCGATGCCGCCCGCCTGTGCCATGGCGATGGCCAGACGCGCCTCCGTCACGGTATCCATGGCGGCGGAAACCAGCGGAATGTTCAATTCGATCGAGCGGGTCAGGCGGGTGCGGAGGGAGACATCCCGGGGGAGGACGGCCGAATAGGCCGGGACGAGCAGCACATCATCGAACGTGAGTGCTTTCTGGACAAGACGCATAGCGATTCCTCTAGGCGCAAAATCGAATTATACAGGAACCGCCCCTTTCATGATGGGCGCGTGCTCGGAATCTGCCGGGCCAATGCTATGCTTTGAGGCTTTTCTGAGCGGAGGCGCGTCCAGCGCGGCAAAACGGATGGGGATCGGCGTACTGTGCGGCCTGCTGGCCGGCGCGTTCTGGGGCATGGTGTTCATCGCGCCCAAGCTGCTGCCGGTGTTTTCGCCGTGGGAGCTGGCGATCGGCCGCTACCTGGCCTACGGGCTGGTCGCCGCGATCGCCGCGGCGCCGCTGATGCGCCGCATCGCCCGCAAGCTGACCCGCGCCGACTGCATCGCCCTGCTGCGCCAGGCCTTCACCGGCAACCTGCTGTACTACGTGCTGCTGGCCTTCGGCGTGCAGCTGGCCGGGGTCGGACCGACCTCGCTGATCATCGGCATCCTGCCGATTTCCGTCACGGTGATGGGCCGGCGCGACCACGGCGCGGTGCCGCTGTCGCGGCTGCTGCTGCCGCTGCTGGTGGTCGCGGTCGGCATCGCCTGCATCAACCTGGACCTGTTCGCCGGCGGCGGGCACGGCGCCCACGGCGCGGCCGCCGCCGAAGCAGCGCGGCCGGTCTGGCAGAAGCTGGCCGGCGTGGTCTGCGCGGCGGGCGCGCTGGTCTGCTGGACGCTGTACGCAGTCGACAACGCCCGCTACCTGCAGCGCAATCCGCAATACAGCGGCAACGAATGGTCGGCGCTGTACGGGCTGTCGACCGGCATCGTCTCCGCGCTGCTGGCGCTGATCGGCTGGCTGCTGTTCCGCGACGTGCTGACCGCGCCGGGCAGCGGGCGCGACTGGCAATGGTTCTGGTGGGTCAATGCGGCGGTGGCGCTGGGCGCCTCGCTGATCGGCAACAACCTGTGGAATATCGCCAGCCGGCGGCTGCCGCTGACGCTGTCGGGCCAGATGATCGTGTTCGAGACGCTGTTCGCGCTGGCCTACGGCTTCCTCTACGAGCAGCGCTGGCCGCGCGGCCTCGAACTGGCGGCCATCGTGCTGCTGATGATCGGCGTGGCTTGGTCGGTGCGGCTGCATGCCGGCGACAAGCGCGCGGCGCCAGCGGCGGACGAGCCGGCGAACGCGGAAGCCATCGAAGCGACCGCAGCCACCGCGGCCACCGAGCCTGGCCAGGCGGGCCAGCGGCCGGCCTGACGCGCCGATCGACGGCTCAGCGGTCCCCGGCCTCGCTGTCGCCGCCGCCGCGCATCCACTTCTGCCCTTCGCGCGTGCCGGCCTCGCGCGCCTTCTGCACGCGGCGGCGCCGCGCGGTCTTGGGATCGGCCACCAGCGGCCGGTAGAGCTCGATGCGGTCACCCTCGCGCACCACCGTCTCCAGCGTCTTCAGCTTGCCGAAGATGCCGACGCGCAGCGTCGCCGGATCGAGCTCCGGATGGGCCGACAGCACGCCGCTGGCCTCGATCGCCGCGGCGATCGTGGCGCCGGCGGGCAGTTCGATTTCCTTCAGGAAGACCGTGTCCGGCTTCGCGTGGCAGACGGCCACGCGCACGGTGGCCACCTCCTGCCCAGCCGTTTCAGCTGTTTCAGCTGTTGCCATAGACGACCTCGGCGCGCTTGACGAAGGCGTCGACGAAGGTATTCGCGATCATGCTGAACACCGGCCCGATGATCTTCTCGAGGATGATGCTGGAGAACTCGTAATGCAGATGGAATTCGATCTTGCAGGCGTCCTCGCGCAGCGGAATGAAATTCCAGTAGCCGTTGAAGGTCTTGAACGGACCATCGGCGAAGTTCATGTCGATGCGGGTCGGCCGATGCTGCGTATTGCGGGTATGGAAATACTGCTTGATGCCGTTGAAATGGATATGCAGCTTGGCGTCGAGCAACGTCTCGGTCTGCTCGAACACTTCCACGCCGCCGCACCAGGGCAGGAACTTGGGGTAGTCCTCGACGCGCGTGACCAGGTCGTACATTCGCTCGGCCGAATAACCGAGCAGCACGGTTTTATGGACGTCTGCCATGAGTTGACGATTCTGGGCCGATGGCTGTCCACGGGCGACAACCGGGGCCGGTCTGTTTGCTAGAATCCGGATTTTAGCCGACGCGCGCCTGCCCTGGCGCACGCTCCGGCCGGGACGCCGGCATCTAGCCCGGCGCCAGTCATCGTACCAGCGGCCGCCAACGGCGTCCGCCGAACCGGCGGGGCCCGCACGACGGCGCCGCCGCACCCTACCATCCACCACCACGCATGACCATCGCAGACAACAAGAAGGCCTTCTTCGACTATTTCATCGAGGAGCGATACGAAGCCGGGATCGTGCTCGAAGGCTGGGAGGTCAAGGCGATTCGCGCCGGGCGCGTGCAGATCAAGGAAGGCTATGTGGTGGTGCGCGACGCCGAGCTGTTCCTGATCGGCGCGCATATCAGCCCGCTGCAGAGCGCCTCCACGCACGTCAAGCCCGACCCCGTGCGCACGCGCAAGCTGCTGCTCAAGGCCGACGAGATCCGCAAGCTGATCGGCAAGGTCGAGCAGCGCGGCTATACGCTGGTGCCGCTGAACCTGCATTACACGCGCGGCCGCGTCAAATGCGAGATTGGCCTGGCCAAGGGCAAGAAGCTGTTCGACAAGCGCGAGACCGAGAAGGACCGCGACTGGCAGCGCGAGAAGGCGCGGATCATCAAGAGCGGCGGCAAGGAATAACGCCCCCGTTGCGCCAGGTTGTCATTCCCGCGAATGCGGGAATCCAGCGTCTTTCAGGGGTGGTTCAAAGCCGCTGGGTCCCCGCCTCCGCGGGGACGACGGGACACCAAGCGCGATCGCTCAGCCCGCGCTTTTCTGGCTTTTGACGATCTGCAGCGCCGACGCGACCATCGAGCTCATTTCGCCCAGATTGCCCGGCACGATCAGCGTATTGCCGGTCTTGGCCAGATTGCCGAAGGCGCCGACATATTCCTCGGCGACCTTCAGATTGACCGCTTCGACACCGCCCTCGGCGCGAATCGCGCGCCCGATCTTCTCGATCGCCTGCGCATTGGCCTCGGCCACCGCCAGGATCGCCGCGGCCTCGCCCTGCGCCTTGTTGATCGCGGCCTGGCGTTCACCCTCGGATTGCTGGATCGCCGCCTCGCGCGCGCCCGAGGCCAGGTTGATCTGTTCCTGCCGGCGGCCTTCGGAGGCCGCGATCAGCGCCCGCTTCTCGCGCTCGGCCGTGATCTGCGCCTGCATCGCGTGCAGGATTTCCTTCGGCGGGGTCAGGTCCTTGATCTCGTAGCGCAGCACCTTGACGCCCCAGTTCGACGCCGCCTCGTCCAGCGCATTGACGATGCTGTGATTGATGAACTCGCGCTCCTCGAAGGTCTTGTCGAGTTCCAGCTTGCCGATCACCGAGCGCAGCGTGGTCTGCGCCAGCTGCGTGATCGCGACGACGAAGTTGCTCGAGCCGTACGACGCTTTCATCGGGTCGGTGACCTGGAAGTACAGCACGCCGTCGACCTGCAGCTGCGTGTTGTCCTTGGTGATGCAGACCTGGCTGGGCACGTCGAGCGGGATTTCCTTCAGGATGTGCTTGTAGGCCACGCGGTCGATGAACGGCAGCACCACGTTGAGCCCGGGCGTCAGCGTCGCGCGGTATTTGCCCAGGCGCTCCAGCACCCAGGCGTGCTGCTGCGGCACGATCTTGAAGCTCTGCGCGAGCAGCACGATCACGGCGATCAGGACCAGGAGAGGCAGCACGCTGCCGGCGACATCTAGCATGGGGACTCCATCGGTTGTTGCAGGGAAAAGGACAGAAGGACAAAGGAAGGAAGCCGCGCGCGGCTTTGCGCCCACGGCAGGCCGTGCCACGGCCTGCACGAGGCGGCGCGGCTCCGCGCCGGCGACAGGCTAGCGCGGCACCACGACCAGCGTGTTACCGCGGACCTCGACGATGCGATAGCGGCCCGGCAAGGCCTCGCCGGGCGCGCCCAGTTCGACCTGCCACTGCGCGCCCCGGTACGGCACACGCGCGCGGCGATCGGCGCCCCAGGCCGGAACATCGAGCTCCTGGCCGATATCGAGGTTGACGTTCGGATCGGTGGCAGCCGCACCCCGCCGCGCGCGGCCATAGCGCGAGCGCCGCAGCGCCGCGAAGCCCACCAGCGCGATCACCGCCGCGACGCCGAATTGCGCCGCGATACCCAACCCCGACAGCGCCGCGATGCCCGCGGCGACGGCCGCCAGCGCGACCATCAGCAGATACAGCGTCAGGCTGGCCAGTTCGGCGATGACCAGCAGTACCGCAAGGCCGAACCAGATGTGGTAGTCCGCCATGGCGATTCACCCCTCGATCTCGTTGTTGCTGTTTTAGTTCTGATCCACAGGCGCGGGCCTCTTGTGTCGACCGCGGCCGCGCCCTGCCAAAGCGAAAAACCCCCGCGGCGCCGGAGCACCTGCGGGGGCATGGCCGCGCCCTACCGAGGTAGGGCGCAGCGGACGGCACCGAGCCTGTCGTCGTTTCAAATTACGACGCCAGCTGCCGCCACGTGTCGATCACCGAATCGGGATTCAGCGAGATCGACTTGATGCCTTCCTTGGCCAGCCACGCGGCGAAGTCCGGATGGTCCGACGGGCCCTGGCCGCAGATGCCGACATACTTGTTCAGCCGCAGCGCGGTCGAGATCGCGCGCGACAGCATGAAGCGCACCGCGGGGTCGCGCTCGTCGAAGTCCTTGGCAAGCAGTTCCATGCCCGAATCGCGGTCCAGGCCCAGCGTCAGCTGCGTCAGGTCGTTCGAGCCGATCGAGAAGCCGTCGAAGTACTGCAGGAACTCCTCGGCCAGGATCGCGTTGGACGGCACCTCGCACATCATGATCACGCGCAGGCCATTCTCGCCGCGCTTCAGGCCGTGCTTGGCCAGCAGGTCGATGACCTTCTCGGCCTGGCCCAGCGTGCGCACGAACGGCACCATGATCTCGACGTTGGTCAGGCCCATTTCGTCGCGCACGCGCTTCATGGCCTTGCATTCCATCTCGAACGCTTCGGCGAAGTCCTCGGCGATATAGCGCGAGGCGCCGCGGAAACCCAGCATCGGGTTTTCCTCGTCCGGCTCGTAGCGCGAACCGCCGATCAGCTTCTTGTACTCGTTGGACTTGAAGTCCGACAGGCGCACGATCACCGGCTTCGGATAGAAGGCGGCACCGATCGTGGCGATGCCCTCGGCCAGCTTGTCGATGTAGAACGCGCGCGGGCTGGCATGGCCGCGGGCCACGCTCTCGACCGCCTTCTTCAGGTCGGAGTCGACCTGCGGATAGTCGAGGATGGCCTTCGGGTGGACGCCGATGTTGTTGTTGATGATGAATTCGAGACGGGCCAGACCCACGCCGCTGTTCGGGATCTGCGCGAAGTCGAAGGCCAGCTGCGGATTGCCGACGTTCATCATGATCTTGACGTCGAGCTCCGGCATCTCGCCGCGCTGCACCTCGGTGACCTCGGTCTCCAGCAGGCCATCGTAGATGCGGCCCTCGTCGCCCTCGGCGCACGAGACGGTGACCAGCGTGCCGTCCTTCAGCACATCGGTGGCGTCGCCGCAGCCGACCACGGCCGGCACGCCCAGCTCACGCGCGATGATCGCCGCGTGGCAGGTGCGGCCGCCGCGGTTGGTCACGATGGCCGAGGCGCGCTTCATCACCGGTTCCCAGTTCGGGTCGGTCATGTCGGCGACCAGCACGTCGCCGGGCTGCACGCGCTCCATCTCGCTGGGGTCGTTGATCACGCGGACCGGACCGGTGCCGATCTTCTGGCCGATCGCGCGGCCGGTGGCCAGCACCGCGGACGTGCCCTTGAGCTTGAAGCGCTGCTCTGCCTTGCCGGCCGACTGGCTCTTCACGGTCTCGGGACGCGCCTGCAGGATGTAGATCTTGCCGTCCTTGCCGTCCTTGCCCCACTCGATGTCCATCGGGCGGCCGTAATGCTTCTCGATGATCATCGCGTAGCGCGCCAGCTCGCTGACGTCCTCGTCGGTGATCGAGTAGCGGTTGCGCAGTTCGCTCGGCACGTCGACGGTCTTGACGCGGCCGGCTTCGCCCGGCGCGGTGAATTCCATCTTGATCAGCTTCGAGCCGATCGAGCGGCGGATGATCGGATATTTGCCGGCCTGCAGCGTCGGCTTGAATACGTAGAACTCGTCCGGATTGACCGCGCCCTGCACCACCGTTTCGCCCAGGCCATAGCTGGAGGTGATGAAGACCACGTCAGGGAAGCCCGATTCGGTGTCGATCGTGAACATCACGCCCGACGCGGCCAGGTCCGAACGGACCATGCGCTGCACGCCGGCCGACAGCGCCACCACGTCGTGGGCGAAGCCCTTGTGCACGCGGTACGAGATCGCGCGGTCGTTGTACAGCGAGGCGAACACGTGCTTGATCTTGTCGAGCACGTCGTCGATGCCGCTGACGTTCAGGTAGGACTCCTGCTGGCCGGCGAACGAGGCGTCGGGCAGGTCTTCGGCGGTCGCCGACGAGCGCACCGCGAAGGACGCCTCGGCGCCCTCGCGCTCGGCAACACGGGCGTAGTGTTCGCGGATCTCCTGCTCCAGGCGCGGCTGGAACGGTGCGGTGGCGACCCAGTTGCGGATCTCGGCGCCGGCCTCGGCCAGCGCCTTGACGTCGTCGACGTCGAGCGCCTTCAGGCGGTCGGAGATGCGTTGCGTCAGGTTGTTGTGGGCGATGAAGTCGCGGAAGGCCAGCGCGGTGGTGGCGAAGCCGCCGGGCACGCGCACGCCGGCGCCTGCCAGCTGGGAGATCATTTCGCCGAGCGACGAATTCTTGCCCCCCACCACTTCCACATCCGCCATGCGCAGCTGCTCGAACGGCAGCACGTAGGCGCCGTCATTTGCCAGGTTGGTCATAAAAGCCTCAAAACAAAGTAGGAAACCTGTCGCTCACGCCGGAATGTCGTTGGAGTTCTGCTACCGGGCGGATCGCTTTGCTAAACAATCCGGGCGCCTGGGAATGGCGGAATGCTGTCGAGCCCATTTGTCGACAATCCCGCGCCGAATCGTCCCGCGCGTGGCGCGCCGTGCAATTGCTTAGCGAAAAGATCGCCGCTATTCTACCGTGCCGCACCGCACTTTCGCGTGCGGCAGGCCCCAAAATAATTGTTCAGACATGGATTCCCCCGCCGCGCCGCGCGCCGACAAGCCGGCCGTCCGCACCGTATTTATCGTCTCGGACGGCACCGGGATCACCGCCGAAACCTTCAGTCATTCGATCCTGGCCCAGTTCGAGATGCGCTTTCGCAAGGTGCGAATGCCCTTTATCGATACGCCGGAAAAGGCGCATATGGCGGTCGGCAAGATCAACGAGGCCTTCTATGCCGAAGGGGTCCCGCCGATCGTCTTCACCACGCTGGTCAATGCCGAGTCGAACAAGGCGCTGCGCCGCGCCAAGGGCATGATCCTGGACATGTTCCAGACCTTTATCGAGCCGCTCGAAAAGGAATTGGGGCTGAAATCGACCCATGCGATCGGACGCTTTCACCAGAATGCGGATACCGAGGCGTACAAGAACCGCATCGAGGCGATCAATTTCTCGCTGGCCCACGACGACGGCCAGTCGCACAAGAATCTGGCCGAGGCCGACGTGATCCTGGTGGGCGTGTCGCGCAGCGGCAAGACGCCGACCAGCCTGTACCTGGCGATGCAATATGGGCTGAAGGCGGCCAATTACCCGCTGATTCCGGACGATTTCGAACGCGGCAAGCTGCCGTCGGCGCTGTACGATTTCAAGGCGAAGATCTTCGGCCTGTCGATCGATCCGCAGCGTCTGTCCGAGATCCGCAATGAGCGCCGGCCCGGCAGCAAATACGCGTCGCTGGAAAATTGCCGCTACGAGGTCAATGAAGCGGAGATCATGATGCGGCGCGAAGGGATCAAATGGCTGTCGTCGACGCACAAGTCGATCGAGGAAATCGCCACGACGATCCTGCAGGAGATCAAGGTCGATCGGGACAATTATTGAGGGGCGTTTCCTTCGCTGGCTCCCCTCCCTGGTTTCTCCCCTCTCCCGCCGGGCGGGAGACGGGAGCGGGATGCCGGTCTACGAGACCTGTCGCGGGCGAGAGCCCTACCCCCGCCGCTGCCGTACCGCCTCGAACAGGCACACCGCGGTAGCCGCGGCCACGTTCAGCGATTCGAGGCCGCCGGGCTGCGGAATGCCGACCGTGCGCTGCACGTGCGCCATCCATTCCGCGCTGACCCCTGCCCCTTCGTTGCCGACCACCCAGCCGACCGGCCCACGCAGGTCCGTGTCGAACAGCGCGGCATCCGCGTGCGACGAGGTGGCCAGCAGCGGCACCGCCAGCCGCGGCGCCAGCATCTCGACCGTGCAGTGCTCGACGATATTCAGGTGGAAGTTGGCGCCCATCGCGGCGCGCAGCGTCTTGGTCGACCACGCGAACGCGCAGCCGGTACCGAGGAACGCATGCTGGATGCCGGCCGCCGCGGCGCTGCGCAGGATGGAGCCGACGTTGCCGGCGTCCTGCACGCCGTCCAGCACGATGCAGTCGGTGTCGATGCTGGCCGGCAGATGGCCCGCCGGGGTATCGATCACCAGCATCAGGTCGATGCCGTTGACCACGCCGGTGATCTGCGCGAACAGCGCGTCGGCCAGCACCACGATGCGCTGATCGTCGATGCGGGCCAGCAGCGCGGCGACCTCGGGATGGTCGAGGTGGCGCTCCGACACCACGCAGCTGACCGGCTGGCCCAGCGCGGCCAGATAGGCGTCGGCCAGATGGACCCCGTCGAGCACCGATTGCCCGGCCTTGCGCCGTTGATGGGTCGAGCCGGTCAGGGCCTTCAGATGCTTGAACAGCGCGTTGTCGCGCGAGCTGACGTGCTTCACGTTAATCCACGTTGTTCTACGTTATGCCGCAAGGATGCAGCGGCTCAGGACAGTGCCGGCCCGGGGCTGATGGCCGCGCCGATGGCGTCCTCGATCGCATCGATCGCATCGAGCGCATCGAAGGCATCGATGGTCTCGGCCAGCTCGTCCGGCGAAGGCCCCAAGCCCGCCGCGGCGCCATCCAGCGCGCCGGCCGGCAGCAACGCGTCGGGCCCGAGCGGTCCACGCACCAGCGCCTCGCGCACCGGCGCGAACGAGCGGCGGTGATGCGGCGTGGCGCCGAAGCGCGCCAGCGCCAGCAGATGCTGCGGCGTGCCGTAGCCGACGTGGCTGTCGAAACCGTACTCGGGAAATTGGGCGTGCAACGCGACCAGCTCGCGATCGCGCGCGACCTTGGCAAGGATCGATGCGGCGGAAATCGCCTGCACGGTGGCATCGCCCTTGATCACCGCCTCGACCGGATACGGCACGTGCGGACAGCGGTTGCCGTCGACCTGCACCAGGTCCGGTGCGATGCCGCAGGCGGCGACGCCGTGCACCGCGCGCTGCATCGCCAGCATCGTCGCGTGCAGGATGTTCAGCGTGTCGATTTCCTCGACCGTGGCGAAGGCGATATGCCAGGCCAGCGCGCGCGAACAGATTTCGTCGAACAGCGCCTCGCGCCGGGCCGCGGTCAGGATCTTGGAGTCTGCCAGGCCCTCGATCGGCCGGGCCGGATCGAGCACCACCGCCGCGGCGAACACCGGGCCGGCCAGCGGCCCGCGTCCGGCCTCGTCGACGCCGCACAGCCGCTGCGCCATCGCGGCGGCAGGCGACAGCGACAGGCCCAGCTGCGCCTCGGCGGCGGCCGCGCGGGCGGCCTTGCCCGCCCTGCCCGCCTTGGCGGCCGTCGTCTTGCCGCCCTTCCCGCTGGCGACACCGGCGGCGGTGGCGGGCTTGCGCGCAGGCAGCCGCGCCATCAGCCGGCCCTCCGGCTGCGCAGCAGATCGACCACCACGTCGGCGGCGATATCGGCGGTATTGCGGCGCAGGGTCTGGTGCATCTGCGTGAAGTGCTCGTACAGGAAGGCGGTGTTGTCCTGGTCGTTCAACTGCAGCAGCGTCTCGCGCGCCAGCGCCTCGGGCGTGGCGTCGTCCTGCAGCAGCTCGGGAACGACGAAGCGTCCCGACAGGATATTCGGCAGCCCGACGTAGGGCAAATAGCCCTGCCGCTTCATGATCTGCGCGGTCAGCCAGGGCACCTTGTACGAGATCACCATCGGCTTCTTGTACAGCGCCGCCTCCAGCGTCGCGGTGCCGCTGGCCAGCAGCACCACGTCGGCCGCCTCCATCGCCAGATGCGACTGGCCGTCGACGATGGTCACGTCGAGTTCAGGATACTCGCTGGCATGCGATTCGATCACAGCCCGCAGCGACGCATTGGCCGCCGGCACCACGAAGGCCAGCGCGTTGTCCATCTGCCGCATCTGGTCCATCGCGGCGAAGAACGTCGCGCCCAGGTGCCGGACTTCGGACTGCCGGCTGCCCGGCAGCACCGCGACCACGCGGCGCCCCGCCGGCAGGCCCAGCTTCGCGCGCGCGCCTTCGACGTCGGGCACCATCGGAATCACGTCGGCCAGCGGGTGGCCGACATAGGTCGCGGCAATGCCGGCCTTGGCGTAGATCTCCGGCTCGAACGGGAACAGGCAGAGGATATGGTCGACGGCCTTCGCGATGGTGCGGATACGCCCGCCCCGCCAGGCCCAGATCGAGGGGCTGACGAAGTGGACCACCGGAATGCCGGCGCGGCGCAGCGGCACTTCCAGGCCGAAGTTGAAGTCCGGCGCGTCGACGCCGATGAAGCACAGCGGCGGATCGGCCAGCAGGCGGTCGCGGATCGCGCGCCGCGTCGCCAGAATCTCGCGCAGCGAGCCCAGCACCTCGACATAGCCGTTGACCGACAGCGTCTCCATCGGCCAATGCGAGACAAAGCCCTGGGACATCATGCGGGCCCCGCCGATGCCCGAGTAGGACACCGCGTCGCCGAGCCGCGCTTGCAGCCCCGACAACAGCAGCGAGGCCAGCAGATCGCCCGAGGCCTCGCCGGCCACCATCGCGATCTCGCCACGCAATCCGGGCAGCGCCGACGGCGCGGCGGCGGCCTGGGGTTCGATGACCGGAATCGGCTGCATTTTCGCGTCGGCCATGGCGACGCCGGGCTTCAGCGCACGATGCCGCGCTTGGTCGCGGCGATGAATTCCAGGAAGGCGCGCAGCGGCACGGCGGTGCTCGCGTCGGCCTGGGCCAGCATCTGGCCGATTTCGGCCTGAGCCTGGTCAAAGCCCAGGTCCGACTTGTACAGCAGCTTGTAGGCCTGGCGCAGCGCGGCGATCTGGCCGGCGTCGAAACCGCGCCGGCGCAGCCCTTCGACGTTGATGCCGTGCGGTGTGGCCTTGTTGCCGTTCTTGTCGCTGGCCGCGATCACGAACGGCGGCACGTCCTGCACCAGCGCCGAGGCGCCGCCCAGCATCGCGTGGTCGCCGATGCGCACGAACTGGTGCACCCCGCTCATGCCGCCGAGGATGGCCCAGTCGCCGACCTGCACGTGTCCGGCGATCTGCGCATTGCTCGAGAACACGGTGTGGTTGCCGACGCGGCAATCGTGCGCGATATGCACGTACGCCATGATCCAGTTGTCGTTGCCGATGCTGGTCAGGCCCTCGTCCTGCACCGTGCCGGTATGGATCGTCGTGAATTCGCGGATGCGGTTGCGGTCGCCGATCACCAGCCGGGTCGGCTCGTCGCGGTACTTCATGTCCTGCGGCGCGCCGCCGACCGACGCGTACGGTCCGATGCGGTTGTCCGCGCCGACGGTGGTGTGGCCTTCGATCGTGGTGTGCGAACCGATCACGGTACCGCTGCCGATCCGTACATGGGGACCGACGATGGAAAACGGTCCGACGCTGACGTCGGCCGCCAGTTCGGCCTTCGGGTCGACCAGGGCGGTGGGATGGATTTGCGTCATGCGTGAAAGTCCTATCGATCTTGTGGTGGGCGGCGCGCCCGCGTTCGCCTCTACGTTCGCGGGCGCCGCGTCAAGACGGCGCCTGGCGCCGTGGCGTCAGGCGTCGGCCTGCTTGACGGTGCACATCAGCTCGGCCTCGCAGGCGACCTTGTCGTCGACGGTCGCGTGGGCCTTGAATTTCCAGATGCCGCGGATATAGCGTTCGACCGAGACATGCATATGCAGCTGGTCGCCGGGGTAGACGACCTGCTTGAAGCGGGCGCCGTCGATGCCGACGAAGTAGTACAGCGAGCCTTCCTTGCGCTCCATGTCCGCGCCGAAGGTCAGCAGGCCGGCCGACTGCGCCAGCGCCTCCAGGATCATCACGCCCGGCATCACCGGCGCGCCGGGGAAATGCCCCTGGAAGTACGGCTCGTTGATGGTGACGTTCTTCAGCGTCTTGATCCGTTTCTGCGGTTCGAATTCGAGCACGCGATCCACCAGCAGGATCGGATAGCGATGCGGCAACAGCTTCAGGATCTGGCGGATGTCGATGTCGGTGGCGGTCATGATGATTTCTCTTCCGTATTCTTTGTCGTGGCGTCCGGGCCCTGCCCGCGCAGGCGCTTCTCCAGTTGCACCACGCGTTCGCGCAGTTTGGATAGCCCCCGCACGATGGCGGCGTTGCGCTCCCAGTCGCCATGCGGCAGGAAGGGAAACACGCTGGTGAAATGCTGGCCCGGCTTCGCGATCGATTTGGTGATCGAGGTCCCGCCCGATACCGTGGTGCGATCGGCGATCTGCAGATGGCCGGCGAAATTGGCCGAGCCGCCGATCACGCAGAAGCGGCCTACCTTGGTGCTGCCCGCGATCGCGGCGCAGCCGGCGATCACGGTATGGGCGCCGACGCGCACGTTATGCGCGATCTGGACCTGATTATCGATCTTGCAGCCGTCCTCGACCACGGTATCGCCCATCGCGCCGCGGTCGATCGCGGTGTTGGCGCCGATCTCGACATCGTCGCCGAGCACGGCGCGGCCGGTCTGCGGAATCTTGACGTATTCGACGCCGTCGGGGCGAATGTCCGGCGCAAAACCGAAACCGTCGGCCCCGATCACCGCGCCGCTGTGGACGATGCAGCGCTGCCCGACCACGCAGCCGTGGTAGATCGACACGTTGGCGTACAGCAGCGTGTCGTCGCCGATCTGCGCGCCGGCGCCGATATAGGTATTGGCCAGCACGCGCACGCGCTCGCCGAGCCGGGCGCCGGCTTCGATCACGACATTGGGGCCGATATAGCAGGAGGCGGGCACCACCGCATCATCCGCGACGCTGGCGCGCGGATCGATGCCGGTGCGCGGGTCGTGGTTGGCGGCGCGGTCGAATTGCTGCGCGATGCGCGCGAAGCAGACATAGGGATTGCGCGCGACCAGCCAGTTGCGGCCGTCGGCGCGGCCCTGCTCGCGAATGCGGTCGAGGTCGGCCGGCGAGACGATCACCGCGGTGGCCGACGAGGTCAGCGCCTGCGGCAGATACAGCGGATTGGACAGAAAGGACAGCTGCCCTTCCCCTGCCTGATCGAGCGGCGCGAGGCCGCGCACGGCCAGCGTGGGATCACCCACAACTTGCGCGCCGGTGTCCGTGGCGAGCTGACCCAGTGTGGGTGTCTTCATCGCGGTACTTCCTGGAACGACGAACGCGGACGGCTTACTTGCCGCCGGCGTTCAGGGCCTTCATCACATCGTCGGTGATGTCGATGCGCGGATTGACGTAGACGGCTTCCTGCACGATCAGGTCGTACTTGCGCTGCTCGGCCAGTTGCCGGATCACGCGGTTGGCGCGCTCGAGCACCTGCGCCAGTTCCTCGTTGCGGCGCTGGTTCAGGTCCTCGCGGAATTCGCGCTGCTTGCGCTGGAATTCGCGGTCCAGGTCGGCCAGCTCGCGCTGGCGGCGCTGGCGGTCGGCGTCCGCCAGCACGGCGGTGTCCTTGTCGAGCCGGTCGGCCATGCCTTTGATCTTCTGGGCCATGTCCTGCAGCTCGCGGTCGCGCTTGGAGAACTCCTGCTCCAGCTTGACCTGGGCCTGCTTGGCCGGCTGCGAATCGCGCAGGATGCGTTCGGAATTGACGGCGGCAATGCGGGTTTCCTGCGCGCCGGCGGGCGCGGCCACCGTCAGCGCGGCCGCCGCTGCGGCGGCGACGGCGAACGACTGGATGATGCGGGTTGTATTTTTCATGAATCGACCTCTGTCAGAACGCGGTACCGATCTGGAACTGGAAGCGCTGGGTGCGGTCGCCCTCTTCGCGCTTGAGCGGGAAGCCCACGCTGACCTTCAGCGGACCGATCGGCGACAGCCACGACAGGCCGAGACCGGTCGAATACCGCAGGTCGCTGAAGCGCGGCGCCTCGCCTTCCTGGTACACGTTACCGAAATCAAAGAACGTAAAGAGCCGCAGCGTGCGGTCCACGCCGGAGCCCGGCAGCGGGAAGATGAACTCGACGTTGCCGATCACCTTCGACGCGCCACCGATCGGGTTGCCGTTCTGGTCCTTCGGGCCCAGCGTGCTGGTCTGGTAGCCGCGCACCGAGCCGATACCGCCGGCGTAGAAGTACTTGAAGACCGGGAAGTCCTTGCCGGCATAGCCGTGACCGTAGGCGATTTCGCCGTTGAACGCCAGCGTGAACGCCTTCGACAGCGGATAGTAGTACTGCTGCTGCAGCGTGGCGCGGTAGTACTGCGTGTCGCCGATGCCGGGCAGGCCGACTTCAAGGTTGGCCTGCGTGTACGGGCCCTTGGTCGGGATCAGCGCGCTGTCGCGGCGGTCGCGCGCCCAGCCGATCGTGAACGGGAAGTTGTTGGTGACGTCGCCGTTCTCGCGCACCCAGCGCTGGTACTGGATCGGCGTGTTGTTCGACACCGTCAGCTCGGTCCGCTCGTAGCCGATGCCGAAGAACACCGTGTCGTTCTCGGAGAACGGCACGCCGAACTTGAAGCCGCCGCCGGTCGACACGATCCGGTAGTCCTGGTCGCCGATGTAGTACAGCGGGCGCGAGGTCCGGTAGTAGATGTCGGTGGAGCGGCTGATGCCGTCGACGGTGAAATACGGGTCGTACTGCGTCAGGGCAATCGTGCGGAACGACTTCGCGGTGTTGACGTCCAGGCCCAGACTGGTACCCGAACCGAACACGTTGTCCTGGCGCAGGCCGGCCTGCAGCACGAGCTTGTCGGTCGACGAGAAGCCCATGCCCAGGCTGATCTGGCCGGTCGGCTTCTCGGTGACGTTGACGTTCACATCGACCTGGTCGGGCGCGCCGGGCACGTCCTCGGTGGTGATGTTGGTGTCGGTGAAGTAGCCGGTGCGGTTGATGCGGGCCTGCGATTGCGTCAGCTTCTCGCTGTCGAACCACGAGCTTTCCATCTGGCGCATCTCGCGGCGCACCACCTCGTCACGCGTCTTGCTGTTGCCGACCACGTTGACGCGGCGCACGTAGACGCGGCGGCCCGGGTCGACCATCAGCGTCAGCGCGACCTCGCGCTTCTCGCGGTCGATCTGCGGCTGCGGATTGATCGTCGTGAACGCATAGCCGTAGGTGCCCATCAGGTCGGTGATGGCCTTGGTGCTCTGCGTCAGCTTTTCCGACGAGAAGATGTCGCCCTTCTTCAGGGTCAGCAGCTTCTCCATTTCTTCCTGCTTGCCGAGCAGCTCGCCCGCCAGGCGGATGTCCGACACCTTGTACTGGTCGCCTTCCTTGATGTTCAGCGTCAGGTAGATGTCCTTCTTGTCCGGCGTGATCGACACCTGGGTCGATTCGATCGCGAACTCGAGATAGCCGCGGTTCAGGTAGAACGAGCGCAGCGCCTCGAGGTCGGCCGTCAGCTTCTGCTTCGAGTACAGGTCGTTCTTGGTGTACCAGGACAGCCAGTTCGGCGTCGACAGCTGCATCTCGTCGCGCAGCGTGCCTTCCTTGAAGGCCTTGTTGCCGACGATATTGATCTGCCGGATCTTGGCGATCGGGCCTTCGTCGACGTTGAACACGACGGAGACGCGATTGCGGTCCACCGGCGTGATCGTCGTCTGCACCTCGGCCGCGTAGTAACCGCGCGCGACGTACTGGCGCTTCAGTTCCTGCTCGGCCTTGTCGATCAGCGCGCGGTCGTAGTAGCGCGCCTCGGCCACGCCGACGGCCCGCAGCGAACGGCGCAGCGTGTCCTTGTCGAATTCCTTGATGCCAACGAACTCGAGCTGCGAGATGGCCGGGCGTTCCTCGACATGGACGACCAGCACGCCGTCCTCGGCGCGGATCTGTACGTCCTTGAAGAAGCCGGTGTTGTAGAGCGCGCGGATCGCGTCGGCGCCCTTGTCGTCGGTGAAGGTCTCGCCTACCTTGACTGGCAGATAGCCGAAGACCGTACCGGGTTCGACCCGTTGCAGCCCTTCTACCCGAATATCCCTGACCACAAACGGATCCGCGGCCCAGCCCGCCGGTGCCCAGGCCGCGATGATGGCACTCGCCAGCATGCTAAGCGAGATGCGCTTATGTCTGATCAATCTTGATCCCCTCTTTGATTCCATGCAGGATTGGGCTCTGATGCTTCGCCGAGCGGCCTCGCGACGAGGTCCGCAACGGTCGCCGTGGCCGGTGCCGCGGCACGCCGCTACGTCGTTGCGCACCGGATTCTAGCTGCGCGCGAGAAACAGGCGGCTGACGTCGTTGAACAAGGCGAGCGAAGTCAGGAGCAAGATGCAGGCAATGCCGACCTTCTGCAGCACAGCCTGCCAGTGGTCTGGAACGGGCCTGCCAGTCAAAAATTCAACGCAATAATACAGCAAATGCCCCCCGTCCAATACCGGAATGGGTAACAAATTCAATACGCCGAGGCTGACGCTGACCAGCGCCAGGAAGCCGACGAACGGTTGCCAGCCGAGGTTCGCGGCCTTGCCCGCGTAATCGGCGACGGTCAGCGGACCGCTGAGGTTCTGCAGCGAAGCCTGGCCGATCAGCATGCGGCCGAGCAGCTTGAGCGACAGCACGCTGGTGTCCCATACCTGCTGTCCGGCACGGGCCAGCGCCTGCAGCGGGGCATCGCGCACGGTCTCCATCTGCACGGCCTGCGTCAGCGCCGCGCCGAGCTTGCCGGCGGTCGCCGCCTTGCCGCCGCCCTCCTTCGTCTTCTGCTGCGCCCCTTCGCTGTCGTCCGGCACCGCGTCGACCTTGACCGGCACCTGCAGCGTGCTGCCTTCGCGCTCGATCGACAGCGTCGCCTGCGCGCCCGGATTGGCGCGCACCGCGCGGATCAGCTGATCGGCCTGGCGGATCGGCTCGCCCTGCCACGCCAGCACGCGGTCGCCGGCGCGCAGGCCCGCGCGTTCGGCGGCCGAATCGGGCAGTACCTCGCGGATCGTCACCGGCCCGCCCTTGAGCGCGAGCCCCAGCGTGGCCAGCGGATCGCGCTCGGGATCGCCGCCGGTGCTGGGCAGCCGCGCGATGGTCAGGTCGCGTTCCGCGCCGTCGGCACCGCGCACGCGCAGCACCGCGCCGGCGCCGTCGAATCCCTGCGCCATCACGGCCATGCGCAGGTCGTTCCACGAGCGCACCGTCTCGGTCTCGTCGTTGGCGGTCAGCGAGAGCACGCGGTCGCCGTCGCGCACGCCGGCCTGGGCCGCGGCGGTACCGGCCACCGGGGTTGCCAGCACCGGCGCTGGCTCCTGCATGCCGCCGGCGAACAGCGTGAAATACAGCCCGATCGCCAGCAGGAAGTTGGCGACCGGCCCGGCGGCGACGATGGCGATGCGCTTGCCGACCGGCTGCCGGTTGAAGGCGCGCGGCAGGTCGGCGGGATCGTAGGGAGGGTCGCGCTCGGGATCGCGTTCGCGCTCGTCGAGCATCTTGACATAGCCGCCCAGCGGAATCGCCGCGAGCGTCCATTCGGTGCGATCTCGGTGGCGCGATACCCAGCGCAGCAGCGGACGGCCGAAGCCGATCGAAAAGCGCAGCACCTTGACGCCGCACGCGCGCGCGGCCAGGTAGTGGCCCATCTCGTGCACGTAGATCAGGATGCCGAGCGCAACGATGAAGGCGAGAATGGTCTGCATGGCGGCGGTCAGGTTCAGCTTGGCGTGGCCGCGCCGGCGCTGGCGCCGGCGCTTGCCTGGCTGCCCGCTTGCACCAGCGTCCGGGCCAGCGCGCGGGCCTGCTGGTCGGCCTGCAGCACCGCGTCGAGCGAGTCGGCCGCATGGCGCGGGCCCTGCTCGAGCACGCGCGCGACCACGTTGGCGATATCGGTGAAACGGATCGCGCCGTGCAGGAAGCTGTCGACCGCGATCTCGTTGGCGGCATTCAGCACCGCGGGCGCCACGCCGCCGGCGCGCAGCGCGTCGAAGGCGAGCGCCAGGCACGGGAAGCGCTGCAGGTCCGGCGTCTCGAAGGCCAGCGTGCCGGCCGCGACCAGATCGAGCGGCGAGACGCCGGCATCGATTCGTTCGGGATAGGCGAGACCGTAAGCGATCGGCGTGCGCATGTCGGGATTGCCCAGTTGCGCCAGTACCGAGCCGTCGGCATACGCGACCATCGAATGGACGATGCTCTGCGGGTGGATCAGCACGTCGATGCGCTCGGCGGGCGCGCCGAACAGCCAGTGGGCCTCGATGACCTCCAGGCCCTTGTTCATCATCGTGGCCGAATCGACCGAGATCTTGCGCCCCATCACCCAGTTCGGATGGGCGCAGGCCTCGTCCGGGGATATGTCGTGCAGCGAGGCCGGATCGCGCGTGCGGAACGGCCCGCCGGACGCTGTCAGCACCACGCGGGCGACGCCGGCTCGATAGCGCGGATCGTCGAACGGCAGGCACTGGAAGATCGCGTTGTGCTCGCTGTCGATCGGCAGCAGCGTCGCGCCGTGCTCGCGCACCGCGTCCATGAAGATGGCGCCGGACATCACCAGCGCCTCCTTGTTGGCCAGCAGCACGCGCTTGCCGGCTTGCGCCGCGGCGAGCGTCGGCCGCAGTCCGGCGGCGCCGACGATCGCCGCCATCACCGTATCGGCCTCGGCGTCCGCGGCGACCTCGGCCAGCGCGGCGTCGCCGTGCAGCACCTCGGTGCCGACGCCGGCCAGGCGCAGCCGCTCGCGCAGCTCGGCCGCGGCGCTGTCGCTGCCGACCACCGCCCGCGCCGGACGGAACTCGGCGCAGCGCTCGGCCAGCTTGTCGATCTGGCGATGCGCGGTCAGCGCATGCACGGCATAGCGCTCGGGATGGCGCCGGATCACGTCCAGCGTGCTGTCGCCGATCGAGCCGGTGGCGCCAAGGACGGTAATGCGACGCATGAAAAAGGCCTGGGGAAAATCAGAGATACAGGATCAGCAGCGCGGCCAGCGGCAACACCGGCAGCAGCGCATCGATGCGGTCCAGCACGCCGCCGTGGCCGGGCAGCAGCCGGCTGCTGTCCTTCTTGCCGACCTGCCGCTTGAGCAGCGATTCGAACAGGTCGCCGACCACGCTGGCGATCACCATCAGCGTGGTCAGCAGCGCCACCATCAGCATGCCGTTGCGGTCCGCCACCCGGTCGAACCAGGTCGGCGCGAACGCATGGGTGGCCGCCAGCGACAGCGCCACGGCCAGCGCGAACAGCCAGCCGCCGATCGCGCCTTCCCACGACTTGCCGGGGCTGATGCTGGGCGCCAGCTTGCGGCGGCCGATCGCCTTGCCGACGAAATAGGCGCCGATATCGGCGGCCCAGACCAGCGCCGCGGCGGACAGCAGCACGCCGACGCCGAGGCCGCGCAGCAGCATCGCGGCGTGGCCGAACGCCGGCAGGATCACCAGGCCGACCAGGCCGGCGACGATCGCGAAGGCCGGCGTGGCCTTGCGCACGCCGCGCGCCAGCAGCACGATGGCGACGCCCCAGGCGACCACCGAGGCCTGCAGCAGCCACAGCATCGCGCCGCGCGCCGGCAGGTCATGCCAGGCGATCATCGCGACCACGCAGGCGATCGCGTAGATCCACGGGCCCGCGCCGCGCAGGCCGAGCAGACGGCCGAATTCCCAGGCGGCCAGCGCCACGATCACCGCCATCAGGCCGGCCAGCGCCGCGGGCGGCGCCAGGAACAGGATCGGCAGGATCAGCAGCAACAGGCACAGGGCGGTGATGACACGGGTAAGAAGCATGCGCTGCGAGTCCGGGTTGGTTCGATGGCGAGCGGCCGGCGCGTTCAAGCGGTGCCGGACAGGCCGGACGGCGCCACGACCTGCGCGCTGGTGCGGCCGAAACGCCGTTCGCGCTGCCGGTACGAGGCGAACGCCTTGTCCAGTTCGGCCGCGTCGAAGTCGGGCCAGAACACGTCGGTGAAATAGAGCTCGGAATAGGCGAGCTGCCACAGCAGGAAATTGCTGATGCGCTGCTCACCCCCGGTGCGGATGAACAGGTCCGGCTCCGGCGCGTAGGCCATCGCCAGGTGCGGCGCCAGCGTCGATTCCTCGATCGTCGAGGGGTCGAGCATCGGCTGCTGCAGCAGCATCTTGCGCACCGCCTGCAGCAGGTCCCAGCGGCCACCATAGTTGGCGGCGATGGTCACCGTCAGGCCGGTATTGCCCGCGGTGCGGCGTTCGGCGTCGGCAATCAGTTGCTGGATGCGCGGGCTGAAGCGGGTCAGGTCGCCGACCACCTTCAGGCGGATATTGTTGGCGTGCATCTTCACCACTTCGCGCCGCAGCGACATCATGAACAGCCGCATCAGGAAGGTGACCTCGTCGGCCGGCCGCCGCCAGTTCTCCGAACTGAAGGCGAACAGCGTCAGGTACTTGACCCCTCGCACCGCGCACGCCTCCACCACGGTACGTACCGCATCCAGGCCGCGGCTATGGCCGGCGACCCGCGGCAGATGCCGCTGCGTGGCCCAGCGCCCGTTGCCATCCATGATGATGGCGACGTGGGCCGGTACGTAACCGGTCTCGGGGATGGCGAGTGTGGAACTGATGTGCATGATGGTGGACGGGTCCCCGGCGGCGTCATCGCGCCAGTCCGCAGCGGGACCGGCGAGCGGCGCCGCGGCTCAGACCGTCATGATCTCCTTGTCCTTCTCGGCGACCAGCTTGTCGATCTCGGCGACATAGCGGTCGGTCAGCTTCTGCACCTCGTCCTGTCCGCGACGCTCGTCGTCTTCCGAGATGCTCTTGTCCTTGACCAGCTTCTTGAACTGTTCGTTCGCGTCGCGGCGCAGATTGCGCACCGCCACCTTGGCGCTCTCGCCCTCGCCCTTGACCACCTTGGTCAGCTCCTTGCGGCGCTCCTCGGTCAGCGGGGGCATCGGCACGCGGATCACCTCGCCGATGGTGGCGGGGTTCAGGCCCAGGTCGGCGTCGCGGATGGCCTTCTCGACCGCGCCGACCATCTTCTTTTCCCACGGCTGCACGCTGATGGTGCGGGCATCGGCCAGGCCGATATTGGCGACCTGGCTGATGGGCACCGGCGAGCCATAGTATTCGACCTGGACATGGTCGAGCAGACCGGTGTGCGCACGACCCGTGCGGATCTTGGCCAGATCGGCCTTGAACGCTTCGATGGTCTTCTGCATCTTCTGCTCGGCGCTCTTCTTGATGTCGGCGACGCTCATCATAACCTCCGGAAAACTGGCTGCCATGACCCCGGCGGACGGGGCCGAAAACGAATCATTCTACTCTGTGCCGTTGCGTGCGCCACCTCGCGGCGGGCCCGCACGGCGCCTCAAACGTGGACCAGCGTACCCTCGTCCTCGCCCAGGATCACGCGCTTGAGCGCGCCCGGCTTGACGATGGAGAACACCTTGATCGGCAGCTTCTGATCGCGGCACAGCGCGAAGGCCGTGGCGTCCATCACCTGCAGATTGCGGGAGATCGCCTCGTCGAAGCTGATCGTGGTGTAGCGCGTGGCGCTGGGATCCTTCTTCGGATCGGCGGTATAGACGCCGTCGACCTTGGTGGCCTTGAGCACCACCTCGGCGCCGATCTCGGAGCCGCGCAGCGCGGCCGCGGTATCGGTGGTGAAGAACGGGTTGCCCGTGCCGGCGGCGAAGATCACGACCTTGCCCTCTTCCAGCTGGCGGATCGCGCGCGGGCGGATATAGGGCTCGACCACCTGGTCCATGCGCAGCGCCGATTGCACCCGGCCTTCGATATTGGCGTGCCGCATCGCGTCCTGCAGCGCCAGCGCGTTCATCATCGTGGCCAGCATGCCCATGTAGTCGGCGGTCGCGCGGTCCATGCCGGCGGCGCCGCCGGCGACGCCGCGGAAGATGTTGCCGCCGCCGATCACCACTGCCACCTGCACGCCGAGCTTCACGATCTCGGCAATATCATTGACCATGCCTTCGATCGTGGACCGGTTGATGCCGAAGGCATCGTCGCCCATCAGGGCCTCACCGGACAGTTTCAGAAGGACGCGCTTGTAGGCTGGCATATTCACCCTCGGGCTGGTTCGAGTCTTCGATCTGGGCCTCGCCCCGGAGGGCGGATGCCGCCGGGACCAAGCCGGCTTTCCCCGTGGCCCGGGCGCGTCGGCAGGGCCCGGAGGGCGATGCCAGTCAAAACGGGCGACGGCGAAAACGGGCTCCGCGTCCGGCTCGCGGGCCGGCACGCTGGACGCATGCACCGGCCGTTCGGGCGGCACGCGCCATTGTTCTCTCTTCTTGTGCCGAGGGGCACCTCGCGGTGCCCCTCGGGATTATACGGCGGGCCGTCATCGCGCCAGACCGGCGCCTGCCTCCCGCCCGGGATATCAGCCCTTCTGCGCGGCGGCGACCTGCGCGGCCACTTCGGCGGCGAAGTCGTCCTGGCGCTTCTCGATGCCCTCGCCGACCACGTACAGCGTGAAGCCCTTGACCGTGGTGTTGGCGGCCTTGAGCATCTGCTCGACGGTCTGCTTGTCGTTCTTCACGAACGGCTGGTTCAGCAGCGAGACTTCCTTCAGGTACTTCTGCACCGAGCCTTCGACCATCTTGGCGGTGATCTCGGCCGGCTTGCCCGACTCGGCGGCCTTCTGCTCGGCGATGCTGCGCTCCTTGGCGATCAGCTCGGCCGGCACGTCGGCCGACGACAGCGCCACCGGCTTCATCGCGGCGATGTGCATGGCGACGTCCTTGGCGGCGACTTCATCGCCGTCGAACTCGACCATCACGCCGATGCGGGTGCCGTGCAGGTACGAGACCAGCTTGCCGCCGCCGGCATAGCGGGCGAAACGGCGGATCGTCATGTTCTCGCCGATCTTGCCGATCAGCGCGGCACGGACCTGGTCGACGGTCTGGCCGTCCAGCGGCAGCGCCGACAGCGCGGCCACGTCGGCCGGGTTCTGCTTGGCAACGAGCTCGGCGACCTTGGCCGAGAAGCCCAGGAAGTCGTCGTTCTTCGAGACGAAATCGGTCTCGCAGTTCAGCTCGACCAGCGCGCCGGTGGTGCCGTCGATGAAGGCGGCGACCACGCCTTCGGCGGTCACGCGCGAAGCGGCCTTGCTGGCCTTGTTGCCCAGCTTGACGCGCAGCAGCTCCTCGGCCTTGGCCAGGTCGCCGTCCGCTTCGGTCAGGGCCTTCTTGCACTCCATCATCGGCGCGTCGGTCTTCGCGCGCAGTTCAGCCACCATGCTTGCGGTAATTGCCGCCATTTGTCACTCCTTGATTGGTTCACGCACCGCCGCCCGCCGGACCTGGGTGTCCCGCGCCGCGGCCAGCCGCGTGGTGTTCAAAGACTCACCCGCCGTGATCGTAGCCACATCGGATGACAATCATTCCTGCTTGCTTCTTCTCTGCTTGCTGCGCGCGCACCGCGCGCATTCAAAAAAGGGGGCGTACCATGTCGCCCCCTTTTCTGGTGGTCACGCGGCCGGCGATGCCGGCGCGCGCCACGGGTCTGTCAGGGCCGTCCGGGCCGTCCCGCCTGCGGGCGGGGCTGGCCTCAGGCTTCCTCGACTTCGACGAAGTCGTCGCTGCCGCGGACCGCTTCGACCACGTCCTGCACCGCGTTGGCGCGGCCTTCCAGGATCGCGTCGGCGACGCCGCGCACATACAGCGCAACCGCCTTGCTCGAGTCGTCGTTACCCGGGATCACATAGTCGATGCCGTCCGGCGAGTGGTTGGTATCGACCACGCCGATCACCGGAATGCCCAGCTTGTTGGCTTCGGTCACGGCAATCTTGTGGTAGCCGACGTCGACCACGAAGATCGCGTCAGGAATGCCGCCCATGTCCTTGATGCCGCCGATCGACTTCTCGAGCTTTTCCATCTCGCGCTCGAACATCAGCGCTTCCTTCTTGCTCATGGTGTCCAGCGCGCCGGCTTCCTTGGCGGCTTCCATGTCCTTCAGGCGCTTGATCGAGATCTTGACCGTCTTGAAGTTGGTCAGCATGCCGCCGAGCCAGCGGGCGTCGACGTAGGGCATGCCGGCGCGGCCCGCTTCCTCGGCCAGGATCTCGCGCGACTGGCGCTTGGTGCCGACGAACAGGATGGTGCCGCGATTCGCTGCCAGCTGACGCACATACTTCAGCGCGTCCTGGAACATCGGCAGCGTCTTTTCCAGGTTGATGATGTGGATCTTGTTGCGATGGCCGAAGATGAACGGGGCCATCTTGGGGTTCCAGAAGCGGGTCTGGTGGCCAAAGTGGCAACCGGCTTCCAGCATTTCACGCATGGTGACGGACATTGAATTCTCCAAAAGGGTTCGGTCTGAAGTCCGCCCCGACATTCCTGAACAGGAACACCCCGGATGGGCGGACTCGCGATTTCGCAAGGCAAAACCAAGCGAGCCCGCGATTGTAGCAACATCCCGGCCATCGCTCAAGCCCGCCGCAGGCCGGCCGTTCGGGGGGCACCGTCCCGGTGCGGCGCGGGCTTGTCGCCGCGGCGGGGTGCGGCAGGCTGCCGATGGTGCGATAATCCCGGTTTGCCAATCCAGAAACGGGCGCCGGCCCCACGTGCCGCCCGTTACACTTTTTCCGCGTCGCAGCATGAGCATCCATTTGAAGACCGCCGAAGACATCGCCCAGATGCGCGTCGCCTGCCGGCTGGCCAGCGAAGTCCTCGACTACATCACGCCGTTCGTGAAGCCCGGCGTCACCACCGGCGAGCTGGACCGTCTGTGCCACGCCTATATGCGTGACGTACAAGGCACGGTCCCTGCGCCGCTGAATTATGCGCCCCCGGGTTACCCACCCTTCCCCGGCGCGATCTGCACCTCGGTCAACGACGTGATCTGCCACGGCATCCCGGGCGACCGCGTGCTGAAGAACGGCGACGCGGTGAACCTGGACATCACCGTGATCACCAAGGAAGGCTATTACGGCGACACCAGCCGCATGTTCATCGTCGGCGAGGGCTCGATCCTGGCCAAGCGCCTGGCCCAGGTGACCTTCGAATGCATGTGGAAGGGCATCGCCCAGGTCCGCCCGGGCGCCAAGCTCGGCGACATCGGCCACGTGATCCAGCAGCATGCGGAAGCGGCCGGCTACAGCGTGGTGCGCGAATACTGCGGCCACGGCATCGGCAAGAACTTCCACGAGGATCCCCAGATCCTGCACTACGGCCGCCCCGGCACCGGCATGGAGCTGCAGGCCGGCATGATCTTCACGATCGAGCCGATGATCAACGCGGGCAAGCGCGACATCCGCACGATGCCCGACCAGTGGACCGTCAAGACGCGCGACCGCAGCCTGTCGGCGCAATGGGAACACACGGTGCTGGTGACCGACACCGGCTACGAGGTGCTGACGGTGTCGGCCGGCACGCAGGCGCCGCCCGCCTTCATCACCGACACGCTCGCGGCCTGATCGCAGGGGCGCCGGGAGGCGCCCCTGTCGTTTGGGGCCGCGCCGATCGCGCCCGTTCGCCGACTGAACGCACCCTCGCAGCCCTCGCAGCTTCTCGCCGCCCACCCTGCCCCTCATGTCGACCCAACCCGTCCCAGCCATGGATACCACTCCGGAACTGCTGCTCGCCACGCGCGTGCGCGACCGGCTCAAGGCCGACAAGCAGGCGCTGTTCGATGCCTTCACCGGCGGCGGCCAGGTCGGCTCGCTGCTGACGCGGCTGCGCCAGGCGGTCGACCACGCGCTGGTCGAGTGCTGGCGCGGGCTCGGCCTGCCGGCCGGCATGGCGCTGGTGGCCGTCGGCGGCTATGGCCGCGGCGAGCTGTTCCCGCATTCGGACGTCGACGTGCTGCTGCTGTTGCCGGCCGAGCCGGACGCGGACACCGTCGGCCGCATGGAGAAGTTCATCGGCCTGTGCTGGGACCTGGGGCTGGAGATCGGCTCGTCGGTGCGCACCGTCGACGACTGCATGCGCGAGGCGCGCGCGGATGTGACGATCCGCACCGCGCTGCTCGAGGCCCGGCTGGTGACCGGCAACCGCACGCTGTTCGCCGAGCTGCAGGCACGCTATCGCGCCGAGCTCGACCCGCGCGCCTTCTTCCAGGCCAAGCTGCTCGAACTGCGCCAGCGCCACGCCAAGTACCAGGACACGCCCTACGCGCTCGAGCCGAACTGCAAGGAGAGTCCGGGCGGCCTGCGCGACTTGCAGGTGATCCTGTGGATGACGCAGGCGGCGGGCTACGGCGACAGCTGGAAGGAGCTGCGCGACAAGGGCCTGCTGACCGAGCGCGAGGCACAGGAGCTGACGCGCAACGAACGCCTGCTCAAGACCATCCGCGCGCGCCTGCACCTGCTGGCCGGCCGCCGCCAGGACGTGCTGGTGTTCGACCTGCAGACCGCGCTGGCGGAGGCCTTCGGCTATCGGCAGAACGCCAACAAGCGCGCCAGCGAGCAGCTGATGCGGCGCTACTACTGGGCCGCCAAGGCCGTGACGCAGCTCAACAGCGTGCTGCTGCTCAATATCGAGGCGATGCTGTTTCCCAGCGAGTCGAAGGTCACGCGCGTACTGAACGAGCGTTTCGTCGAGCGCCAGGGCATGCTCGAGATCACCAGCGACGACCTGTACGAGCGCAATCCGCACGCGATCCTCGAAACGTTCCTGCTGTACGAGCGCACCCCGGGCGTCAAGGGCCTGTCGCCGCGCACGCTGCGCGGGCTGTACAACGCGCGCACGGTCATGGACGCGCGCTGGCGCAACGACCCGCTCAACCGCCAGCAGTTCCTGGCCATCATCCAGGAGCCGCAGGGCATCACGCATGCGCTGCGGCTGATGAACCAGACCAGCGTGCTGGGCCGCTACCTGATCAACTTCCGCCGCATCGTCGGGCAGATGCAGCACGACCTGTTCCACGTCTATACAGTGGACCAGCACATCCTGATGGTCGTGCGCAACATGCGCCGTTTCGCGATCGTCGAGCACACCCACGAGTTCCCGTTCTGCAGCCAGCTGATGGCGAACTTCGACAAGCCGTGGGTGCTGTGGCTGGCCGCGCTGTTCCACGATATCGCCAAGGGCCGCGGCGGCGACCACTCGAAGCTCGGCACCGCCGATGCGCGCCGCTTCTGCCGCCAGCACGGCATCGCGCGCGAGGATGCCAACCTGATCGCCTGGCTGGTCGAGCACCACCTGACGATGAGCCACGTCGCGCAGAAGCAGGACATGACCGATCCCGAGGTCGTCCATGCCTTCGCCCGCGTGGTCGGCAACGAGCGCTACCTGACCGCGCTGTATCTGCTGACCGTGGCCGATATCCGCGGCACCAGCCCCAAGGTCTGGAACGCGTGGAAAGGCAAGCTGCTGGAGGACCTGTACCGCATCACGCTGCGCGTGCTCGGCGGCGCCCGCGTCGATCCGCATTCGCTGTGGGCGCAGCGGCGTGACGAAACGATCGCGGCGCTGCGGCTGCAGGCATTCGATCCGGCCCGCGCCGAGGCGCTGTGGGAACGGCTCGACGTGGCCTTCTTCCTGCGCCACGACGCGCGCGACATCGCCTGGCTGACACGCCATCTCGCCCACCGCGTCGACAGCGAGCAGCCGGTGGTCAAGGCGCGCGTGTCGCCGGCCGGCGAAGGGCTGCAGGTCGCGGTCTACGCCAAGGACCAGCCCGACCTGTTCGCGCGCATCTGCGGCTATTTCGAGCGCAAGGGCTTCTCGATCCAGGAGGCGAAGATCCACACCACGCGGCATGGCTACGCGCTGGATACCTTCCAGGTCTTCGATCCGGGCGTCGTCGGCGGCGGGCGCGACACCTATCGCGACATCATCGCGCTGGTCGAGCACGAGCTGTGCGAGCGGCTGACGCATCAGGCGCCGCTGCCCGAGCCGACCCAGGGCCGGCTGTCGCGCCAGTCGCGCAGCTTTCCGATCAAGCCGCGCGTCGACCTGCGGCCGGACGAGCGCGGGCAGTACTTCCTGCTGGAGCTGTCGGCCAACGACCGCACCGGCCTGCTGTACGCGATCGCACGCGTGCTGGGCCGCCACCATATCTCCGTGCATACCGCACGCATCAACACGCTGGGCGAACGGGTCGAGGACATGTTCCTGGTCGACGGCAGCCGCCTCGCCGCCGACAATCGGCTCGAAATCCAGCTTGAACAGGACCTGCTCGCGGCGCTCGACATCTGAGCCGCGACACCATTGAAACCATGAGCGATCAACCCTCCCCCAAGCGCAAGACCTTGGGACTGAAATCCGCCGCGGCCGGCACGGGTACCGGCGCGGCCCGCAAGAGCGGCGCCACCCGGCCGGTACGCGTGTCCGATCTGAACCGGCGCCGCGTCCAGACGGTCGCCGAAGGCGTGCGCGCCGCGCAGCAACGCGCCGAGGCCGGCGGCAAGCCGCGCAAGGAAGGCGCCGGCCGCTCCACGCCGGAAGGACGCGGCCTGCGCCGGCCCGGTGGCGACGAACGCGGCCCGCGCCGTTTCGGCGACGAAGCGCGCGAACGGCCGGCACGTTGGGGAGAACGCAGCGAGCGCGGGGAGCGTACCGAACGGCCGCAGCGTTTCGAGCGTGGCGAGCGCACCGAACGGCCACCGCGCTTCGAGCGCGGCGAGCGCACCGAACGGCCACCGCGTTTCGAGCGCGGCGAACGTACCGAGCGGCCGCCGCGTTTCGAGCGCGGCGAACGTACCGAGCGGCCGCAGCGCTTCGAGCGTGGCGAGCGCACCGAACGGCCACCGCGTTTCGAGCGCGGCGAACGTACCGAGCGGCCGCAGCGTTTCGAGCGTGGTGAGCGTACCGAGCGGCCGCAGCGCTTCGAGCGCAGCGAACGTACCGAGCGGCCGCAGCGCTTCGAGCGTGGTGAGCGTACCGAGCGCGCCGCCGGCCCGCGTCGCGAATTCGGCGCCGAGCGGGACGGCCGTGGTCAGCGTGCCCGTCCGGGCGAGCGCGGCGAACGTCCGCCGCGCTTGGCCGCAGCCGAATCGCGCGATCGTCCCCGCCG